>JBKJNV010000439.1:0-4039 GCA_046593435.1 Roseomonas sp. | reverse complement strand
CCCGAGGAAGTGCCGCTGATCCAGAAGCGCATCGTGCGTGCCGCGCGCGCGCTGGGCAAGCCGGTGGTGGTCGCGACGCAGATGCTCGAGAGCATGATAACGGCACCCTCGCCCACGCGGGCGGAGGCGTCCGATGTGGCGACCGCCGTGTTCGACGGTGCGGATGCGGTGATGCTCTCGGCCGAGACCGCGGCGGGGCAGTTTCCCTATGAGGCGGTGAACATGATGGACCGCATCATCGCGCGGGTGGAGCAGGATTCCGACTGGCGCGAGCAGACCGATGCGCGGCGGCCCGCACCCGAGCACTCATCCTCGGGCGCTATCGCCACAGCCGCGCGCCAGGTGGCGGACACGATCGGGGCCGAGGCGATCGCGACGTTTTCTTCGACGGGGTCCACCACGCTGCGCGTGGCGCGCGAGCGGCCGGCCTCACCGATTCTGGGGCTGACGCCGTTCGAGGCGACGGCGCGGCGGATGGCGGTGATCTGGGGCGTGCATCCGCTGGTGGTCTCCGAAATCCACTCGATGACCGAGATGGTGGCGCGCGCCTGCCGTGCGGCGCAGACGGAAGGCTTTTGCAAATCCGGCGATGAGGTGGTGGTGACGGCGGGTGTGCCCTTCGGCACGCCTGGCAGCACGAACGCGTTGCGGGTGGCTGTGGTAAAGTAGCCTCCATGAGCATGCCTGAACGCATCCGACGTTGCCCGATCTGCGGCAAGCCGCCGACCGAGGCCTCGCGGCCCTTCTGCTCGACGCGCTGCGCGCAGCGCGACCTGGGGAAGTGGCTGTCGGGCGATTATGCGATTCCGGCTGAGCCGACGCCGGATGAGGATGACGAAGGCCGCCAGTGAGGGCGCGTTGGTCAGAAAGTAAGATTATCTTACCTGATCCGCTTTAAGTAACCCGCTGAGATGACTATGATTTTGGTAAGAAAATCGGGAATTCAGCTTTTCGGCATGACCTGGCGCGGTTCAGTCAGCCTTCTGCTCAATGCTTTTATTCCTATAGCATCCACTCCCATCTGAGATCAAGCAAATGGAGGAGGCCGGGGCAGCGCTCCGGCTTTTCCTATGCCCGTCTTGGTGCGAGGCTCTGCCTTGAAAGAGAGGACTTCCATGAGCAACGAGACCGCCATCACCACCTGGCTCGCCGAGCAGCGCAACGCCATGATCGACGCCATCGCCACCATGGTGAACACCGATGGCGGCAGCTACGACAAGGCGGGCGTCGATGCCACGGGCGAGCAGGTGCGCGCTTTCATGGCCGCACACGGCATCGCCGTCGAAACCGTGCCCCAGCGCATCCATGGCGACTGCATCCGCGCGACGGTGACGGGCGGGGAGATGCATGCCGGCAACCGCCAGAAGAACATCGTGCTGATGGGTCACCGCGACACGGTCTTCCCCAAGGGCGAGCCCACGCGGCGGCCCTTCCGCATCGAGGGCAACATCGCCTACGGGCCGGGTGTAGCGGACATGAAGGCGGGCATCGTGATGAACATGTTCATCCTCGCCGCCTTCCAGAAATTCGGTGGTGCGCCGGGGCCGCTGGTGGGGCTGTTCACCGGCGATGAGGAGATCGGCAGCCCCGAGGGGCGACCGGTGATCGAGGCCGAGGCGCGGGGGGCGCGGGTGGTGTTCAATTCGGAGCCCGGGCGGCCCAATGGCGGCGTGGTGACGGGGCGCAAGGGGGGCGTGTTTTCCATCGTCGATATCGAGGGCAAGGCCGCGCATTCGGGCGGGAATTTCGAGGCCGGGATCAGCGCCATCGGCGAGATGGCGCACAAGATCATCGCCATTCATGCGCTGACCGACCTCGCGCGCGGCGTGACGCTGAATGTGGGCCTGGTGAGCGGTGGGCAGAGCGTGAACACGGTGGCACCTTCGGCGCAGTTCCAGATCGACCTGCGCTACAAGGACCCGGCCGACCGTGACGAGATCATGGGGCGCATCCATGACATCGTGGCGCGCGCGACCATCCCGGGCACGCGGGCTACGCTGACCATCAAGGGCGAATTCCTGCCGCTGAACCAGACGCCATCCGGCGCGCGCGTGTTCGACCTGTACAAGGCGGCGGCCGCGGAATCGGGCCTCGCGATCACCGGGGAATTCTCCGGCGGGTGTGCGGATAGCGGGTTCACCTCCGCGATGGGGGCGCCGACGATTTGCTCCGTTGGGCCGGTGGGGGGCAAGGCGCATAGCCCGGAGGAATATCTGGAACTGGACTCCATCGTGCCGCGCGCGCAGGCGACGGCGCGGGCGATCCTGCGGCTGGAGGGGGCGGGGCTGTAGCCCCTCTCACACCCCGTAGGGCGGATAGGCCGAATTGTGCTGCTCGGCGGCGAGCAGCCGCAGCAGGGCGTGCCATTCGAGCACGCCGTAGGGCCGCCGCACGCCTGGCTGGTACAGGTGCGCGGTGCCTTCGAGGATCTCCTTGGAGGGCACCGACAGCGCCCCGCCCACCATCGCATCCACCTGCGCGCGGCAGGCGAGTTCCAGCTGGTACATGGTGTTGAAGGCCTGCTGCACCGTGGCCCCGCAGGTCAGCAGGCCGTGGTTCTTCATGATCAGCGCGTCATGCGGGCCGAGATCGGCGACGATCCGCTCACGCTCGGCGAGGTCTACGGCCGGCCCCTCATAGGCGTGGGTGCCGAGGTGGCCGACGAAGCGCATCGAGGTCTGCGTCAGCGGCAGCAGCCCACACTCCATCGACGCCACGGCCATGCCCGCGCGGGTGTGGGTGTGGATCACCGCGGCCACATCCCCGCGCGCCTTGTGGATGGCGCCATGGATCACGTAGCCGGATTTGTTGATGCCGTAATCGGTGTCCGGCTTCCAGATGATGTTGCCATCGACATCGATCTTCGCGAGCGAGGTCGCGGTGATTTCGCGGTAGAGCAGGCCGTAGAGGTTGATCAGCAGGTGGTCGGTGCCCGGGATGCGCAGCGTGATGTGGTTGTAGATCATGTCGTGCATGCCGAAGGCGTCGATCAGGCGGTAGCAGGCGGCGAGATCCAGGCGCGCCTGCCATTCCTCGGCACTCACATGGTCGCGGATGGAGGGCCAATCGGTCCCGTAATTCGGCGCCATGTTGCCCATGTGGTGCACTCCCTGCCTTGGCCGGCGCAGTGTGCGCCAAGGCAGGCGGGAAGGAAATTCCCTGACGCGATGGATCAACGCGCCACGCTGTTCCACACCCAGGGCCGGGCTGCCTTGTCCCTTGCCTGCCAGGCCAGGATCTCCTCGCGCCGCTTCAGGGTGAGTGCCACGTCGTCCAGGCCCTCCAGCAGCGCCTCCCGCCGCTGTGCATCGACGGCGAAGGGCAGCTCGCGGCCCGAGGGCATGACCACGATCTGTCGCGCGAGGTCCACGCGGGTGCGGCCTACGCCCTGGCTGTCCTCCGTCTCACGCGCCAGCGCCCGGATGTCGGCTTCGGGCAGCACCACCGGCAGCAGGCCGTTCTGGAAGCAGTTGGCGTGGAAGATGTCCCCAAAACTGGGCGCGATGACGCAGGCGATGCCCGCGCCCATCAGCGCCCAGACCGCGCCCTCGCGCGAACTCCCGCAGCCGAAATTCGCCCCCGCGAGCAGGATGGGGCTGTCGCGGTAGGCGGGTTTTTGGAGGATGAAGTCGGGATCGGCGCGCAGCTGTTCGAAGGCGTGGGGGCCGAGGCCGGTGCGGCCGGACCCCACCAGGCGGTCGATGCGGATGATGAGGTCGGTGTCCACATTGGCGCGCAGCATGGGGGCTGCCACACCCTCGACGGTTTCGAATTTCTGCATCACGCGGTTCCCCGCACATCGATGATGGCACCCGCGATGGCCGCCGCCGCCGCCATGGCCGGGCTGGCGAGGTGGGTGCGCGCGCCGCGGCCCTGTCGGCCGACGAAATTGCGGTTGGAGGTGGAGACGCAGCGCGCCCCGCTGGGCACCGCTTCCCCGTTCGCGGCCACGCACAGGGCGCAGCCGGGCTCGCGCCAGGCGAAGCCGGCCTCGCGGAAGATGTGATCGAGCCCCTCCGCCTCGGCGTCGCGCTTGACC
>JBKJNV010000338.1:0-3128 GCA_046593435.1 Roseomonas sp. | reverse complement strand
GGCGCAGGTCATGCCCTCGATCGCGAGATCGGTCACTGCGGTGCCGACGCCGTAGCCGGCCTTGCCGATGGCGCCGAGCACCGCCGCCAGGTCGGGCGCGGCGTCGAAGCGGATCTCAGCCCGCTCTGTCGCCAGGTTCACCGAGGCCGCGGCGACGCCGGGCACGGCGGTGATCGCCAGCTCGACACGGCGGACGCAGGAGGCGCAGGTCATGCCTTCGATGGGCAGCGAGATCGCGCCACCGGGTGCGGTTTCCGCGGCGGGAAGTCTGCCGGCGGTGTTGCTGTCGGGAGCCATAAGTCGTTCTCCTCAGCGGCGGGCAGTGTTGGCGTAGCCGGCCGCGGCAATGGCCGCGGAAAGCTGCGCCGCGTCGGCGGCACTTTCGACGCTCAGGCGGCGCGCGGCGGGGTCTGCCTGGATGGCGGCGGCGGGGTCCAGCGCCTGCACGGCCTGCGTGATGGTCCGCACGCAATGGCCGCAGCGCATGCCGGGAATGTCGAAGGTCTGCATCATGGTCTCCTGTCGCAGCGTGGCGTGAGACCTTTTCTGCCTGCCTCCCATGTTGGGAGGGTCAAGCCCTGATTCCAGCGGGCTGGCCCGGCGGCACATGCGGCAACCGGGGCTGTTCAGAACCCATCGAGGCGTTCGGACCGGGTTGCCATGGTCCCGCCCAAGACCCCAGGGCTACGTCCGCACCGTTCCCGGGGCGGGAACATCCCGCGGCGCCACGCGCAGCACACCCCATCCGATCAAGCCCGCCAGGATTGACCCACCGAGGATGCCGACCTTCACCGCGTTCTGCAGCTCCATGTTGTCCGCGAAAGCCAGCATGCCGATGAAGAGGCTCATGGTGAAGCCGATGCCACACAGCAGGGAGATGCCCACAAGCTGCCACCAACTCGCGCCCATCGGCAGGTCCGCCAGGCCGAAACGGATGACCAGGGCCGCGCTCCCGAACACGCCGATCAGCTTGCCCACGAGAAGTCCCAGCGCGACACCGAGCGTGAGCGGGTCCACCATGGTGTTCGCCGTCACGCCCGAGAACGAAACGCCGGCATTGGCGAAGCCGAATATCGGAATGATCGCAAAAGCGACCCAGCGGTGCAGGGCATGCTCAAGGCGGTGCAGCGGCGAGCCGGCCATGTCGTCTGGCCGCCCCGGCGAGGCCCGCAGCGGCACGGTGAGTGCCAGCACCACACCCGCGATGGACGCATGAATGCCCGAGCGCAGCACGAAGAACCACAGCACGGCGCCCAGGACGAGGTAGAGCCAGAGCCGCGTGACCCCGCCGCGGTTCATGGCGACCAGTGCCGCGACGATAGCTGCGGCGAGACCGAGATCCATCAACGACACATTGCCGGTGTAGAAGAGAGCGATGATCACGACCGCGCCGAGGTCATCAATGATGGCCAGCGCGGTGAGAAACACCTTCAGCGATGTCGGCACACGCGACCCGAGCAGCGACAACACACCCAGCGCGAAGGCGATGTCGGTCGCGGCGGGAATGGCCCATCCGCGGATCGTCGCCGGATTGCTCCAGTTGAAAGCCAGGTAGACCAGTGCGGGCATCGCCATGCCGCCCACCGCGGCAATGCCCGGCAAGGCACGGCGCGACCAGGTCGACAGCTGACCGTCCAGGAACTCGCGCTTGATCTCCAGGCCGACGAACAGGAAGAAGATCGCCATGAGCCCGTCATTGATCCAATGCCCCAGGCTGAGCGGACCGACATAGGCGTTGAGAGCGCCAAAATACTGGGGCGCGAGCGCGGAGTTGGCGACAATGAGCGCGGCAGCCGCCGCCGCCATCAGCACCAGCCCACCCGATGCCTCGCTGTCCAATATGGCCCGCCGCAGGGACATTGGGCGCCGGGAATTTGGAGCAGTGGTCATGGACTGGTCTCTCAACAGGGAATGACGAAGCCGCTGGCGCTGTCTGCCCGCGAACGTGTTGTCCCTGGCAAGGCTACGGGCCACGCTCCGAGAGTCACCAGACCGCTCCGAGTCTGCATGAAGGATTTGCAATCCTTAGGCAAGGTCGCCTTGCCCCGTCCAGGGCCGCCCTCCGTTCAGGCGCCAAGCCTGGTCACAGCAATGTCAGCATGTGCAGCACGAGGCCCGCGCCGGCGGTAATGGCGAGCGTGCGCACGACGCCCTGCTTCAACCGGAACAGCGCAACGGCCGCCAGGATGGAAAGCGCCAGGGCCGCGAGATCGAGGCTGGTCGGCACCGGCAGCCCAAGTGCCAGCGGTCCGAACCGAACATCCACGAGCTCGCGGAACAGCACGCGCAGGCCGAACCAGACGGCAAGGTTGGCGACCACGCCAACAACCGCCGCGGTGATGGCGGCAAGCGCCCCCGACAGCGCCCTGTTGTCCTGCAGCTTCTCGATGACCGGGGCACCTAGGAAGACGAAGGCGAAGCACGGGGCGAAGGTCACCCACAGCACAAGCAGGGAGGCGATGATGCCGCCGCCAAGGCCGCTTGGCCCCTCCGGTGCGCGAAAGCCAGCCAGGAAGCCCACGAATTGCAGCACCAGGATGAGTGGCCCCGGCGTGGTCTCGGCGAGGCCCAGCCCGGCCAGCATCTCGGTCGCGGACAGCCAGCCATAGGCCTGCACCGCATCCTGCGCGACATAGGCGAGCACGGCATAGGCGCCACCCACCGTCACCACCGCCATCTTGGAGAAGAACCAGGCGATGTCGGCATAGGTCCCGCCGACCAGCGTCATCAGCACGACGACCGGCACCAGCCACAGAGCGAGCGCCACAAAGCCCGCCTTGCGCGCCTCAGCGGCCAGGCGTGCCGGCCGCCCGGGGTCAGCCGCCAGCACGGCATCGATCAGCGCGACCGCATCGCCCTTGGCCTGGCCGTGGCTCCCGGCCGAGAAATGGCCAGGTGCGAAATAGCCGATCATGGCCGCGGCCAGGACGACGGCCGGAAAGGGCAGGTTGAGAAAAAACAAGGCGACGAAGGCCGCCCCCGCCAGCACCCAGGCCGCCCGGCCCTTCAGCGCACGGCGCCCGATGCGCAGCAGCGCCTCGACCACCAGCACCAGAACCGCGCATTTCAATCCGAAGAACAGCGCGGCAACCAGCGGCACCTCACCCAGCGTCGCGTAGATCACCGAC
>JBKJNV010000284.1:0-3261 GCA_046593435.1 Roseomonas sp. | reverse complement strand
TTATCGGCGATGGCGCGCATCCGGCGATTATCCGCCGCATCGCCAGCCATGGCCGCGCGCAGCGTGCCGGTCACGCGGCGGAACACATCCGCCTCCTGCAGGCGCGGGTCCATCGCGGCGCGCGTCGCGCCATAGGCACGCATCGCAATCTGCGTCACGCGTCGACCTCATCCGAAGCGATGGCGACCGCGGGCGTGAGGCCAAGCACCACATCCTCATGCCGCATCACGCGGCGGACGAGCTTGAGCGCCTGATAGCACTCATCGCTTTCCGCAGCCGCGAGCGCACGGTCCAGCAGGTCGCGCGCAAGCACCGAGGTGGTCGCTTCCTGGAAGGCGGCGATCAGCGGGCGGGCAGCGACGAAGCCCTGCTCGCGTTCCGTCTCCTCGCCGATATAGGCGGTCTGGAGCGCAAAATAGATCCGCCGTGCCGGCGTATTCGCGGCCTCGGGCGTCATCAGCTGCTTGCCGAACAGAAACCGCGCCTTGGCGGTCAGCTCGATGCGGGTGCGGTTGCGGAAACGTATGGGGGCGCCGTTGACGACCATCAGGTCGCCCTGGCGTAATTCGAGCACGAGCGTCGACATGGTTGCTCCGTCATGGGGCCAAGCAAGCGATTGGGGCTGATCAAGGCGGGGGCCCGATCAAGGCGAAAAGCGGGGGGATGACGGCGGCGCGCGGATTTTGCGCGCCGCCGCCGACCAACCCTTTAGCGGAACAGGCTGAGCAGAGCCTGCGGCGCCTGGTTCGCGATCGACAAGGCCTGCGTGCCCAGCTGCTGGCGGATCTGAAGCGCCTGCAGCTTGGCCGATTCCTTGGCAAGATCCGCATCGATCAGCGCGCCCATGCCCTCATTCAGCGCATCGATCTTCTCGCTGTTGTAGGAAAGCTGCAGCGAGATGTACTTGTTGTTGCTGCCGAAGGTGTTCAGCGCGTTCCCGATCGCATTCATGACCGTGCTGAAATCGCCACCATCGGCAAGTGCCGCCTGCGCCGCGGCCGCATCCGTCGGCGCCGCAGCGGCAACGAGCAGCGTGCCGACACCATCCACCGAGGTGATGGTGTAGGTCGTGCCGGTTTCGTTGCGTGTCGCCGAGAATTCGGTCGCGTCGGTGATGTCGAGCAGGTTCTGGCCGTTGTAGGTGGCGTCCTCGACGAAGTCCTCGATCTGATTGCGCATCTCGGTGTACTGGGATTCATACTGCGCGCGCTGCGTGGCGTTCAGCGTATCATCGGCCAGGCGCACCAGCGTGGTGCGGATGCTCGCCATCGCATCGGACATCTTGGTCAGGCCGGAAAGTGCTGTGCCCAGGATGCCCTTGGAATTGCCCAGCTGCTCGTTCGCAGCGGTGAGGCCGGCGATGTCCGTGCGGATGGTCTGGGCAACGGCGAAAGCAGCGCCGTCATCCTTCGCGTCCGCGACGCGATAGCCGGTGAAGACACGCTTCTGCGTCATCGCCAGCGACTCATTGGTGCGGTTCAGGGACTGCAGGGCCACCATGGCCGAGCTGTTGGTATTGACCGAATTGATCGACATTGGGGTCTTCCCCTTAAATAAGACGAGCCGGGCATCGAAGCGCGGACAGGCCAGGTTGTGTTCCGCATTTTGCGGTATTCCGTCATTCTACGCAGCGAGGGTTAACGAACCCCAAATACGAGCGGTCATGAAGGCTGACCGCTCGTATCTGACTTTTTTTGCCCTCAAGTGCCGGGCGCGGCCTCCGGCCGCTTGGCTCGCCGGACTGCCGGCGCCGGCCGTTCGGCCGGGCGGCACGAGGCGAAGCCTCGCGCCGTTGGTGTTGCGCGGCGGCTTGCTCACAGGAAGCGCGTGAGGGTCAGCTGGGATGCCATCGAGATCGCGCGGTAGGAGGCCTCAAGCTGCGCCTGGGTCGCCTGCATCCGGGTGATCACCTCGGCCATGTCCACATCCTCGATCGTCGCGAGCTGCGCCGTGAGGATGGTCGTCACGCTGGCATGGTCGGTGCGCATGGCCTCAAGCCGGGCCTCCGCCACGCCCAAGGCAGCCTGCTCCTGCCCGATGCCGCCCGAGGCGGCGCGCAGCCCAGCGCGCAGGCTCACCATCAGCGAGTCGAAGGGGATGCCCTGGGCCAACTGGTCGTCGCCCAGCGCGGACAAGGTGGCCAGCCCGCGCAACAGGTCGCGCGCCCAGGACCCCGTCGTCTCGCCGGCGCTGGTCACACCCGCATTGCGGTTGGCGAACAGCCCCACCGCCACGCGCTGGCCATCGGCGCCGGGCACGCTGGCCCGCGCATCGGCCAGGCCACGCGCGGGGTCGGAGGCATAGTCGGAAAACGGCGTCACGCCAGGCGTGTCGGAGGAGGCGGCAGCGCCCGTCGCGGCCCAGACGGTGGCCGCATCATTGGCCCCCAACCCCTGCACCGCGGCGATGACCTGCTGCACCATGCCGCTGCCGTTGATCGCACTCGCCGCCGGCAGTGGCGGCCGGCTCGCATCCTGCCCACCGAAGACGTAGATGCCGCCATACTGCGTGTTCAGCAGTTCGGCCGCCTGGGCGAGTGCGATGCGCGCCTCCGTCGCCGCCGCCTTCACGCCCTGCGGGTTGGCGGTACTGGCGGACTGGGCCAGCGCGAAGGCGCGGTTCGCAATCTCATAGAGCGCGCCGAGGCTGGTCTGCGCCACCTGAGTCTGCCCCAGCGTGCGATCGATCACCGTGGTGTAGGCGGCACGGCGCGCGATTTCGCCGCGCAGGTCGATCGCGCGCGGCACCGCCGGCGCAATGTCGCCAAGCCCAGGCCCGACCCGGCCATCGGAAATCTGGCGCGTGAGCGTTTCGAACCGCGCACGCAGCATCGACGCCCCCATGTCGAGACGGGAAATGGCTGGAAATCCGGTCATGTCAGCGCACCGCCTGCATCAGGGCATCCCACATCGCCTGCACCGTGCTCATCACCCGCGCATTCGCGGCATAGGCATTCTGCAGCGTCACCATGAGCGACAATTCAGAGTCGACATCCACGCCCGAGCGCTCGGCGAAACGAGCCGAGAGTCCCTCGGCCAGCATGCCCGCATCCTCGCGCGCCACGCTCGCTGCCGCCCGTTCCCCGGTCTGGCTCGCGCTGACCTGCGCGGTGAAGCCCGCGATGTCGCCGGGCGAGAGGAAACGTGAGGCAAGGGTGCCATCCGGCCCCAGCCCGGTTGTGGTGATCGGCGCCCAAGCCAAACCCGCCTGCGCCTGGGTGCCGAAGGTGAAGTCCAGCACGCGGTCGAGCAGCGCGGTGAA
>JBKJNV010000090.1:0-4159 GCA_046593435.1 Roseomonas sp. | reverse complement strand
GGCTGACCCACCAGAAGCACCGGAGAGCATTATGGACGGCATGAGCATGGACGGCATGGACAAGTTCGGCATCGGCCAGCCGGTGCGCCGGAAGGAGGATAAGCGCCTTCTGACCGGCGGCGGCACCTATACGGACGACATAAACCTGCCCGGCCAGGCGCATGCCGCAATCCTGCGTAGCCCGCATGCGCATGCGCGCATCCTGTCCATCGATACCTCGGCCGCCGCCGCCATGCCCGGCGTGGTCGCGGTGCTGACGGGGGAGAACGTGCTTGCCGATGGCCTGGGCCTGCTGCCAGTGCAGGTCGACGTGCCAGGCGCGGGGGGGACCAAGATGTTCGCCCCGCCGCGGCAGATCCTGCAGACGGAGTTCGTTCGCTTCGTCGGTGACCCGGTCGCGCTCGTCATCGCCGAGACCCGCCACGCCGCGATCGAGGCGATGGAAGCCATCATGGTCGAATACGACCTGCTGCCCTCGGTCACCGACACGGCCCGGGCGCTGGATGCCGATGCGGCGGTGATCTGGCCGGAGAATGGCTCGAACCTCTGCGTCCATTGGGATAGCGGCCGGGCGGCGGAGGCAGATGCCGGCATCGCCGCGGCCGAGACAGTGGTCTCCATCGACCTCATCCAGAACCGCCTGGTCGGCAACCCGATGGAACCGCGCGTCGCACTCGCGCAATGGGATGGCGAGCGCTTCACCCTGCACTCGCCCACCCAGGGCGTGATCCGGGTGCGGGAGTCGCTGGCCAAGATCGTATTCAAGATGCCGCTGGAGAAGCTGCGGGTGATCAGCCCCGATGTTGGTGGCGGCTTTGGCCTGCGCGGCAAGCTGTTTCCGGAATCGGCGATGGTGCTGTGGGCTGCGCGCCGCCTGGGCCGGCCGGTGAAGTGGCGCGCCGACCGCACTGAGACCTTCGTCTGCGACCCCCATGGCCGCGACCACGTGACGCATGCACAGATGGGGTTCGACAAGGCAGGCCGCATCACCGGCATGCGGGTGCGGACGACAGCCGCGATGGGCGCCTATCTGCTCGATTTCGGCCCACGCATCCCGACCATGGCGGGCGGGCGCATCAATGGTACCGTCTATGACATCCAGGCGCTGAACGTGCAGGTGCGCTGCGTCTTCACCAACACCGTCTCGACCGACGCCTATCGCGGTGCAGGCCGGCCCGAGACGGCCTATGTCATCGAGCGGTTGCTTGACCAGGGTGCGGCGAAGCTGGGCATCGCGCGGGACGAGATCCGCCGGCGCAACTACATCAAGCCCGAGCAGATCCCCTACACCAACGCCGCCGGTAACCACATCGACAGCGGCGAGTTCGCGCAGACGCAGGACCTCGCCCTCGATCTCGCCGACTGGGCGGGATTTCCGGCGCGCAAGGCGGAGGCGGCAGCGCGCGGCAGGCTGCGCGGGATCGGGCTGGGGTATTTCATCGAGGCCTCGGGCGGGCAGCCCTTCGAATGGGCGCGGGTGCGCCTGACGCCGGAGGGCCGCGCCAAGGTGCATGTGGGCACCTTCAGCCACGGCCAGGGGCATGAGACGGCCTTCGCCCAGGTGCTCTCGCAGACGCTGGGCTTCCCCTATGAGAGCATCGACCTGGTCCAAGGCGACACGGACCTGGTCGAGAATGGCGGCGGCACGGGCGGCTCGCGTTCCTCCCAGATGGGTGGCGTCGCGGTGAAGCGGGCAGGGGGCCTGGTTCTGGAGAAGGCCAAGCGTATCGCCGCCCACCTGCTGGAAGCGGGCGTGGCGGATATCGAGGCGGCCAATGGCCGATTCACCATCGCGGGCACCGATCGCGGCCTGGGCTGGGCGCAGGTGATCGCCGCCTCGCTCGACCCCGCGAAGCTGCCGGCCGGCGAGGCGCCGGGCCTGGATGAGCAACTCACCTACAAGCGCGATACGGAGTGCAACTTCCCCAATGGCGCGCATGTGGCCGAGGTGGAGGTGGACCCCGACACGGGGATGATCACGCTGGTCAATTACGCGGCTGTCGATGATGTGGGCGTGGTGATCAACCCCAAGCTGGTGCATGGGCAATGCCATGGCGGCATCGTCTCCGGCATCGGGCAGGCGATGCTGGAGCACGCGGTCTATGACAGTGAGAGCGGCCAGTTTTTGACCGCCACCTTCCAGGATTACTGCATGCCGCGAGCCGGGGATGCGCCGGACCTCAAGCTGGGGCTGAACGTGGTGCCCTGCCCGTCGAATGATCTCGGCGTGAAGGGTGCAGGGGAGGGCGGTGCCTGCGGTGCGCCGCCGGCCATTGTCTCGGCGCTATGCGATGCGCTGGGCGTGGCGCATGTGGACATGCCGCTGACGCCGGAGCGGGTGTGGCGCGCGTTGAGCAAGTAAGGTCGGGGAAAGGAATTTCCCCGGACCTCATTCTTTTATTTTTATCTATTGGTGCTGGGATCAAGCGCAGCGCGAGTGAAAGCTGTTGTGCAACCTTGCGGCCAGAACCAGGAAATCAAAAATAAAAGAATGGGGTCTGGGGAAATTCGTTTCCCCAGTCTTTGTCGAGTTTGACCGCCGGCCCCCACTGGCCGATCCTTCGCCAAAATCACGAGGAACCGCGCCATGCCCAGCTATCCCTTCACCGCCGCCGACCTCGCCGCCCTCTGCGCCTGGGACACGCCCACCATCTGCAACGCGCTCGAGGTCACGAACCCCGAGCGGCGCGGCTTTGGCTTTACCGTGCGGCAATTCGCCATTGCCGACGTGACCCTGCCGCCGATCTGCGGCCTCGCCCGTGTGGGCACCATCCGCGCCGCCGCCCCCTCGGGCCGGTCGCGGGAGGAGGATCGCGCCGTCCGCCTGGGCTGGTACGAATATGTGGGTGCGGCCGCGATGCCGACTGTGGTGGTGCTCGAGGATCTGGACCCCACGCCGGGCATCGGCGCCTTCTGGGGCGAGGTGAACAGCAATGTTCACAAGGGCCTGGGCGCGCTGGGCTGCGTCACATCGGGGTCGATCCGCGACCTCGACATGCTTGCACCGGGCTTCCAGCTCATCGCCGGCAGCATCAATCCCTCCCATGCGCATGTGCACAACGTGGCCTTCGGCGCGCCCGTCAACGTCCATGGCATGGCGGTCGCGACCGATGACGTGGTCCATGCCGACCGCCACGGTGCGGTGGTTATCCCGGCTGACAGCGTGCGCAAGATCCCGGGCGTGATCGACCTGCTGACCCGGAAGGAAGCGGTCATCCTGGCGATGGCGCGCTCGGAGGGGTTCAACGCCGCCATGCTGCGGGAAGCCTTCCGACAGGCCGACGACATCCATTGACCATGCTGCCCACGCTCACGCGGGTGAAGCCCGAATGGGTGGACCATTACGGCCACATGAACATGGCCTACTACCTGGTGGTCTTTGACCTCGCGACCGATGTGATCTGGCCGGAACTCGGCCTTGGGCCGGAGTTTCGTGCCCGGGGCCTGGGCACCTTCGCCGCCGAGAGCTGGCAGGGCTACACGCGGGAGGTGCTGGAGGGCGCACCGCTCGCCTGCGAGACCGAGGTGCTAGGCCATGACGGCAAGCGCCTGCTGCTGCGCCACATCATGCGCCATGCCGAGGAAGGCTGGCAGGTCGCGGAAAATGAGGTGCTCTATCTCTGTATGGACCTCGGCAGGCGGCGGGTCGCGGCATGGCCGGCCGATGTCACCGCGCGCTTCGCCGCGGCCGCGACCGGTGCAGCCGGCAAGCGGCTGGCCCTGCCGGCGGCCAAGGCGGTCACGCCTCCGGGGGCGTCTTCGGCAGGTTGAAGAAACCCGCGGCCGCCTTTTGGCTGCCCTCCCGCGCGGCGATCACGGCCTCGGCCCGGGTGATATCGGCGCGAAGGGCGGCGATATGGTCGCGCAGGTCCGGGATCGACCAGCCATTGAAGTCTGGCGGGACGAAACCGTTGGCCGGGCGTGGCTTGTCGTCATGGTCCATGGCCTTCTCCTCTCCGGCGCGTCACTGAGCCTGTACAGCATAGCCCAGCCGCGCTCGGCGGCGCCAAATCCGGCGATTTCGGCGAATGAGGTGCCCAGCTGCGCCCTTTAGGGCTTTGACCGCCCCGTCGCGCGCGCTTATATCCGGCGCAACCCGCACAATGCCGATTTCAGGGGGCGCCCCGCGCCCCCGCGCCCTTTGAGGTTCCGATGCCAC
>JBKJNV010000016.1:0-2620 GCA_046593435.1 Roseomonas sp. | reverse complement strand
ATTGCCAGGTGGGCGCTCGGCTGCCAGCTCCAGCCCGAAATCCACGAATTGCGCGACGAGCCCGGCATTGTCGAATTCATCGCGCCGGCCATTGTCGAGCCAACTCTCCGCCGCGAGGCCCTCGGCCAGGAGGATGGCGTGTTCGGGCAGTTCGAGGTGCAGGTAGGTGATCGCGCTCCACCAGCGTTCCTGGACGATGGTGATGCCATCGACCAGCAGCTTCGCGGGCACCAGCACGCCATCGAGGAAGACACCGTGGTCGGGTGAGACCCGCAGGTCGCGCCGGGGGCGGCCGGCGCCCAGGGCATGCGCGCGGATCAGCACCGGCCAGGCGCGATCGGGCTGCGGGTGCCCGGCGAGTTGCGCCTCGATGCGGCCGATCCGCAGGATGGGCTGAACGCCTGCATGGGGTGCGGTGCAGGTGACGAGGTCGCCCACGCGCAGCGCCTCGATGGCGATTTCGCCGCGCGGGGTCGCGATGCGCGTGCCGGCGGCGTAGCACAGCACGGATTCAACGTTGCGCGCGTAGAGCGTGGCCTCTGCGGCGCCGCCATCGGGGTTGTAGGTGTAGGTCGCGGCACCCGAGGCATCGGTGCCGGTGGTCCAGGGGCCGCCGGCGCCGAACAGCGCGCCGAGGTCGAGCGTGTCGGCGCCCTCGCCGCCATCGGTGGTGGCGTCGCCCGCCGCGCCGGACCAGGCAAAGATATCCTGGCCGCCGCCTCCGGCGAGGCTGTCGCGCCCCGCACTGATCAGGATGCGGTCATCGCCATCGCCGCCCGAGGTGGTGTCACCCACCAGGCTGTCATTGCCGGGGCCACCGATGAGCGTGTCCTTGCCGGCCTGGCCATCGGCGAGGTTGCCCGCGGCATTCCTGTTGCACCTGTTGCGGAAGTTGTTGCCGGTATTGGGGCCGGAGGTCCAGGACATCGCGCCGCTCCTCGGTGGCCGCACCGGCGTTTTACCGGGGGAGGGCGCCCCGCTGGGAAGCGCGCCTGGGTTGAGGATCAGGCGGGTGCGCTTAAAATTCCGATAAGCAGGCGGGATGGATCGAGCGGGCCGATTGGGCTAGACGCGGCGTGTGGTCATCACGCGATTCTTTTTGCTGCGGCATGCGCTGGTCGAAGCCCAGGCGCGACTGCGCTTCTATGGTGCGATGGACGTGCCGCTGTGCGAGGCAGCGCTGCGCGAGGAAGCCGGGCTGTATCGCTGGTGGGCGGCGCGGCTGCCGCGCCCCGCGCGCTGGGTGGTCTCGAATCTCGGGCGCACGCATGGCACCGCGGCGGCGATCTTCGCGGCCGGCTACCCGGAAGTGCGGATGGCGGTCGAGCCCGATTTCGCCGAGCAGCATCTGGGCGATTGGCAGGGGCTGGAACACGCCGCTTTGCCGCCGTTGCTGAGCGCGCCGGCGCACCCCTTCTGGCCGCATGCCGGGGAGGAGAAGCCGCCGGGCGGGGAGAGCTTCGCCCAGATGCAAGCGCGCGTCGCGCCGGCGCTGGAGGCGTGCTGCGAGCGCCATGCCGGGGAGGATGTCGTGGTGGTGGCGCATGGCGGGTCCATCCGCGCCATGCTGGCCCATGTGATGGGGCTTTCGGCGCATCAGGCGCTGACCTTTTCCATCCGCAATTTGGCGCTGACGCGGATTGAAAAGCATGGCGGCGACTGGCGCGTGCAATCGGTCAATGAGGACCCCTGGGCGGGGGGCTGAACGGAAGCTTGGACTTGGCGTCGATTTCCGCGTAAAAGACCTTGCCGACAAAGGTTTGCGGGAGAAAGCTCATGCAGCGTCTTGGAATCAGCGGTGCCTTGATGGGGATTGCTCTTCTGGCGGCGCCGCAGGCGCAGGCGCAGGCCGACCAGCAGAGCATCGTGGACCGCGCGACGCTCACCGTGCAGGACATCATGACCTATGAGCGCAACGCGGAAAACGCGCTGAACCTGCTGCGACGGGCGCGGGCGGTGATGGTTTGCCCTCGGCTGTTCCGCGCCAGCTTCATCTTCGGCGGCGAGGGCGGGGATTGCGTGCTGGTCGCGCGTGATGGCGCGGGGTCCTGGTCCTCACCCGCTTTCTACACGATGGGGTCCGGGAGCGTCGGCTTCCAGATCGGCATCCAGGACGCGCAGGTGATGATGATGATCCTCACCGACCGGGGGCTGAGCGCGGTGCTCGACAGCCAGTTCAAGGTCGGTGGCGATGCCTCGGTCTCCTTCGCGCATCTGGGGGTCGGCATCGAGGGTTCGACCACGGCCGCGGCGGGGGCCGATATCGTGACGCTCGCACGCTCCCGCGGGTTGTATGCGGGCGTGTCGCTGGAAGGCTCGCTGCTGCGGTCCCAAAGTGCGTGGAACCAGAGCTATTACGGGCGTGAGCTTGCGGCACGGCAGATCGTGGTGGCGATGGAAGCGCATAATCCGGGCAGCGACCCGCTGCGCGGCATGCTGATCCGCTATTCGCAGCGCGCGCAGGCTGGCGCCGCCGCCCCCGCACTGCCGCCGCCGAGCGCAGGGCCCGCCGCGAGTGGCACGGCCGCGCCCTCGTCCGGGCGAGTCGCGCAAGAGAGCCTGCCGACGCCGCCACGCTCTCCGCGCTGAACCCCGAAGCGGGGCAGCGAGACCGTCCTGC
>JBKJNV010000540.1:0-5203 GCA_046593435.1 Roseomonas sp. | reverse complement strand
CCGATCAGCTGGACCGCCGTCATGCCCTGCTTCACCAGGGTGTTGGCGAGGTCCGTAGCACCGGTGAAATCATCCGCGATGCAGCCGAGCAGCAATGGCATGGGAAGGCTCCTTCAGATCGGCGTGCCGTCGCGGCGGCTGTAGACCCAGGTGCCGTCCGGCGCCATCCCGCCGAGCAGGTCATTATCCGGGTAGGTCGCGGCGTCGCCCTTCGTCCGGTCGCCGATCTCCAGATAGACCACGTCGATACTGCCGCGGTTGACGAGATGGTGCGCGTCGGGGGTGCCGGCGGGGAATCCGGCGCATTCGCCGGGTGCCATCAGCGCCTCGCCCGCATCGGTGATCAGGGTGGGGTTGCCTTCGAGGATGTAGACGAACTCATCCTGCGCGGTGTGGGCGTGGCGCAGCGACGACGCGGCGCCGGGGGCAAGGCGGGTGAGGTTCACGCCGAAATTTTTCAGGCCGAAGATGTCGGCCAGCGGGTGCTTCGTGCGGCCTTCCATGGGGGCCACGAGGTCCGGCGGATAGCCGGAGGGGCGGGCGCGCGGCGGGGCGTCGCGGGCGGTCAGCGTCTTGGGCGGCATCGGCGGCACCTCCTGGCGCGATCCTGCCGCCCTCAACCGGCCGGGGGAAGGGCCAGGATATCGGTGTGGCCGACCAGGGCGGTCAGCCGGCCTGCCATCGCTTGGCGGCGGCGATCGGCGAGCCAGCCATCGATCGCGGCCTCGCCGCGCCGTTCCCATGCGGCGGCGGCAAGTGCGTGGCCTTCGGCGAGGGCGGCGGCCATCGCGCCCTCCTGCCGCTTCACCACCCAGGGGCTGGCGCCGCGCGCGATGCGGTAGCCGTGGCCGGCGAAGGCACCCGCGATCACGGCGGGTGCCTTCGCACCCAAAGCGATGCCACCAAACCCTTTGTCGCGCGCCTGGTCACGCGCAAAACCGCGCGCCACGATCGCGTCGGCGCGGTGGGGTGGGGCGAAGCGTTCGCGGCCGGTGACGTTGAGCGCGGCGTAGAAGGGCAGGCCGTGCTCGGCGATGGCGTCGGCCATGTCCGCGACCCAGTCTTCGGAAACGAGGTCGCACAGGGCGGTGTTCACCACGGCGTCGAATTTATCGAGCGGCAGGTTGTCCGGTGCCTCGCGCAGGTCGGCGACCAGGCCCTCCACGCGCCACGCGCCGCCGGGGGCGTGGACGAGCAGCGTGCGGCGGTCGGGTGCGGTCACGGCCCACCCCACGGCTTCGGCCCGTTCGCGGATGGTTTCGAAGGCGCGGGCGAGCAGGGCGCCATCGGCATCGACCAGCGTCCAGGCCTGGGCGCGGCCGATGAAATGGCCAAGCCAGCGCAGCAGCGCGCCGGTGCCTGCCCCGAGGTCCATGATGCGCGGGCGGTCCGGCAGCGCATCTGACAGGGCGAAGGCGAGTTCCGCATTGCGCGCGCGGGCATCAAAGGGCTCGCGCAGGTCGAGCCAGTCGCCGTCGAAGGTTTCGGTCATGGGGAGCTCTCGATGGCGGCGGCGAATTGGGTGGCGCGATCATGCCAGCGCGGCAGGGACTGGCCGCCCTGCCAGGAGGCCTCGGCCATTTCGGCGCGGAGCGCGCGGTCGAAGATGACGCGGCGCATGGCGCGCGACAGGGTCGTGTACTCGCCGGGCGGGGCGATGACGGCCGAACCTGGGGCCACGATCTCAGCCAGCGCGCCGCCGGCGGTGATGGCCAGCGGCAGGCCGCGCGCCATGGCTTCGGCGGCGACCATGCCATAGCCTTCCCAGTGCGAAGCCAGGGCAAAGATGTCGCAGCCGGCATAGAGTGCGTCGAGCGTGGTCGCGTCGCATTCGCCCGCGAAGGTGACGCGCGCGGCGATGCCGAGTTCGGTGGCCAGCGCGGCCAGGCCATGGGCGTGGACCTCGTCGCGCGGCGCACCCGCGATGGTCAGGTGCCAGTCGAGATCGGTGAGGCGCGCGAGGGCGCGCAACAGCACGTCATGCCCCTTGCGCGGCACCAGCGTGCCGACGGCGAGGATGGCGCAGCCCGGCCCGCCGCTGCCGGTTGCGCGCGGGGCCGGGTCCGTGCCGGGCTCCACAACGCGGAGGCGGTTGGGGGCGACGGCGAAGTCTTCGGTGAGGCGCCGGGCGGTGAGCGCGGAGGGCGCGATGATGCGGGCAAGGCGCGGGAACAGCGCCTGCTCGATGCCGCGCAGCGTGGTGCGGTCTGCTTCGGCAAAGCCGGTTTCCAGCGCCGTGGGGTGATGGATCAGCCCCATCGCGCCGCGCGTCTCAAGTGCATCGGCGAGCGGGGCGAAGGATGGCAGGCCGAGGCCGTCGATGATGATGCGAGACCCCTGCGGCACTGCGTCGAGTGCGGCGCGTGCGGCGGCTTCGGCGGTGGCGTCGGGCAAGGGGTGGCGGCCGGCGAGTTCGACCACGCGCAGGGTGTGGCCGAGCGCGGTCAGGCCCGCGACCATGCGACGGTCGTAGTTGTAGCCGCCCGAGATGGTCTCGAATGGCGCGGGCACGAGCAGCGCGATGTCCATGGCGCGCGTCAGGCCTGGGCGAGCGGCAGCACTGGCCCCTCGAAGGCCGCCCAGGCGACGTGGCTTTCGCGCAGCAGGATCTTCATCCCCGTCACGGCGCGGCCGCCCTCGCCCATCACGCCGGTCGTCAGCGCTGCGGAGAGCAGCTGGTGGATGTGCAGGCAGAGGAATTCGGTGGTGGTGTTCTTCCCCGCGAAGGCGGGTTCGGCATCGAGGTTGCGGTAGTCGAGTGCGGAGAGGATTTTGCGCAGCTCATCCTTGGCCAGGCCGATATCGACGAGGAGGTGCAGGTGGTCGAGCTGCGGGGCCTGGAACTCGGCCTCCACGATGAAGGTCGCGCCGTGCAGGCGCTGGGCGGGGCCGAATTCCGCGCCGCGGAAGGAATGGGCGACCATGATGTGGTCGACGACGGTGAGGCTGAACATGGGCGGGCTTCCTTAGGCGTAGGTGACGATGGGGCAGAGCGGCGCGGGCGCGCCAAGCGGCGGGCTCAGCAGCGCGGCATAGGCGGCGGGCAGGTCCTCGAAGGCGGTCTCGGGGCCGACCAGCGCATCCAGGCGCGGATCGGCGAGCAGCGACAGCGCGAGGCCCAGGCGTTCGGCGTAGGTACGGCGGCCACGCATGGCAGGGGCGACGGCGCCCACCTGGGAGGAGATGATGGACAGGCGGCGGGCGTGGAAGGCCTCGCCCAGCGGCAGGGGTACGTCGCGGTCGCCGAACCAGGATGCCTCGACGATGCGCGCCTCGAAGGCGCAGAGCGACAGGGCGTGGCGCAGGCCGGCGGGCGCGGCGGAGGCATGGATGATGAGGTCGCGCTCGCCGGGTGCATCCTCGGGGGCGGCGAATTGCGCACCGAGAGATTCTGCCAGCGCTCGGCGGGATTGGTCGATGTCGGTGATGACCACCTCGGTGCCGGGGATGCGCGCGATGAGGCAGGCAGCGAGCAGGCCCACCACGCCGGCACCGATGACCAGCACGCGCTCACCGGCGAGCGGGCGTGCATCCCAGGCGATGTTCACCGCGGTTTCCATATTGGCGGCGAGTGCGGCGCGGGCATCCGGAACGGCGTCGGGGATCGGGATACACATGGCGGCCGGGGCGAGGAAGCGGTCCTGGTGCGGGTGCAGGCAGAAGATGCGGGTACCTTCATCCGCGCCGGCTTCGATCACACCGACCGCGCTGTAGCCGTACTTCACCGGGAAGGGAAAATCGCCGCCCATCAGGGGCGCGCGCATCACGGGGTACTGGCTTTCGGGGACGCGGCCTTGCAGCACCAGGCGTTCCGTCCCGCGGCTGATGCCGGTGACAAGGGTGCGCACCAGGGCCTGGTCGGGGGCGCGGGGGGGCAATGCTTCGTCGCGCAGTTCGGCCTGGCCGGGGGCCACGGTCCAGAGAGCGCGCGCCATCATGGGCAGAGGCTCGGGCGGGCACGGTCGAGCGGCATGTCGATCAGGATATCGGGCTCCATGGGGAAGACGCGGAAGGAGGCGCGCAGCCCATCGGCAATGCGCGATGCTTGCGGCAAAGTGAAGGCGGGTATGCCCGAGCCCAGGATCACCGGCGCGATGGTCAGGTGCAGCCGGTCGAGGCAGCCGGCGGCGAGGAAGCGTGAGACGGTCACACCCCCGCCCTCGATGAAGATGCGCGTGAGGCCCTCCGCGGCCAGCCGGGGCAGCAGGGCCGCGACGTCGAGCGGTGCGGGCAGGCGCAGGATGCGGGCATGGCCATGCGTGGTGGCAGTGCCGGTGCAGGTGACCAGGATGGTGGGTGGGCCATCGCGGAACACCTGGTGCGTCGCGGGCAGCCGCCCGGTGGGGTCAAGGATGATCCGCGTCGGGCTCGGCCCGGCCACGTCGCGCGTGGTCAGGCGTGGGTCATCGGCGGCGACGGTGCCCGCGCCCACGACAACGCCGTGGCATAGCGCCCGCAGCCGGTGCGTGTGCAGAATGTCGCCCGGCCCGCCGATCCATTGCGAGGAGCCCGAGGCGGTTGCGATGCGGCCATCCAGCGTCTGGCATAGCCGGCCGATGACGCGGCAACCATCGGGCGCGGTGGGCGGCGCCAGGACGGGGCCGAACAGATTGCCCAAGGCACCGGGCGGCACCGGCCCCGCGCCGTCGCGCACGCCGAGCAGGGCCTGCCAGTCACTGTCCATGTCCTGCATTCGCATCGTCGCGCGGTATGCCCCAGCCGCCCGGCAGTGTCACGGACGAAGCAGGGCGTTGGGAAACCATGGCAGCAGCCAGGACACGCCCAGCCCGGTCAGAACCGGCAGCACCAGGCCCGCCAGCATGCGGATGGCGACGAAGCGCCAGCCGAGGACCGGCACCTCCCACGCGATCACCCGGTGGAAGCCGTAGATCGCCCAGCCGGTCACGAGGGCGGCCATCTGCGGCACCCCGGCGCCGGCCTTGGTGAAGGTCAGCACCAGGGGGAACGAGACGAAGGGCCCGCCGGGGATCAGGCCGCCGGCGATCGAGGCAATGACGATCCCCTGCAACCCCGATTCCGGCCCCAGCCAGCCCACGGCGATGTCGCCCGGGACCAGCTCGGCCAGGAAGGCCGCCATGGGCAGGGCCACGCAGAACAGCGGCAGCACGCGGAGTAGGCTATGCGCACCGTCGCGCCCGGCCCGCATGGCCATGGCGGTGCTGCGCTTCAGGCACAGCCCCAG
>JBKJNV010000304.1:0-7536 GCA_046593435.1 Roseomonas sp. | reverse complement strand
GCTTGCAGCCTTGGCACTCGACCAGGTCTGGCTGATGGTCTCGCCGGGGAACCCGCTGAAGTCGGCCGCTGGCATGGCGCCGCTCGCTGAGCGCCTCGCTTCCGCCCGCGCCATCGCGCGGCCGCCGCGCAGCATCGCGACGGATATCGAGCGTAAGCTGCGGACCCGCTTCACCGCCGATACGCTGGCGGCATTGCGTCGGCGCTTCCGCCATGCGCGCTTCGTGCTGCTGCTCGGGGCCGACAATCTCGCGCAATTGCCGCGATGGCGGCGGTGGCGGGTGCTGGCACGCACCACCCCCATCGCCATCCTGCCGCGCCCGGGGCATTCGCGCGCCGCCCTGGCCGGGCAGGCCGCGACAGTGCTGGCGCGGCACCGGCGCAGGCCGCGCGCCCTGCTCGCCACCCCCGGTTCGGGCCATGCCGGCTGGTGCCTCATCCCGTCTCGCGAAGTCGCGCTGAGTGCCACCGCCATCCGCAATGCAAGAAGGGATGGCGCCGGACACCGCGTTGCGGCATGAGATAGCCGATCAACCGCAGGAGGTTTCCATAGCCCGCACGCCGAAGGCCAGCCCACCCGTTCCGACCGAGGAAGCCCCGCGCCGGAAGCGCGTGCCCAAGGCAGCGACGGCGGCCAAGCCCGCGCTGCGCAGCCGCGCCGCCGCCGCGCCCGAGCCCGCCGCGCCCAAGCGCGCGCCGAAGCCCAGCGTGAAGGCGCCGGCCGCCCGCGCACCCAAGCCCGCTGCCACGGCCGTGGCACCGAAGCGTGCTGCAAGAGCTGGTGCCGGCGCGGCCTCCAAACCTGCGCCCGCGCCCAAGCGCGCCGCTGCGGCGCCTGAACCCATACCGGCCAAGCGTGCGACCAAGGCCGTTGCCAAGGCGCCTGCGGCCAAGCGGCCCACCGCGCCTGCGGCCAAGCGCCCCGCCGCGCCTGCGGCCAAGCGCCCCGCCGCGCCTGCGGCGAAGGCTGCGCCGAAGCGTGCGGCCAAGCCGGTTGCCGAAGTGTCAGCGAAGCCGAAGGCCAAGGCCGCGCCCAAGCGAGCACCCGCCAGCAGCGCCCGCGTCACCGCTGTTCCGCGCACGCGCGGTGCGAAGCCTGCCGCAGCGCCCGCGCCAGCAGTCGCCAAGCCGCCGGCCCCCCCGCGCCCCGCGCGCCGTACCCGCCCGCCCAAGGTTGCCCCCGACCGGCTGGAACAGCTCGTCGCCGCGGCCGCGAAAAGCCTTGAGGACGACAAGGCCGAGGACATCCTGATCCTCGACGTCACCGGTCGTGCCGATTACGCGGACCGCCTGATCATCGCGACCGGCCTCGTGGACCGGCAGATCCAGGCGATGGCGACGCATCTGGTCGAAGCACTGGACAAGGTGGGCCTGCGCCTCAAGCGCGATTCCATCCAGGCCTCGCCCGACTGGGTGCTGATCGACGCGCTCGACCTCGTCATCCACCTGTTCAAGCCCGAGGCGCGTGCGCTTTACGGGCTCGAGCGGATGTGGGGCCCGGACAGCCCGGCCCCGGATGGCGTCACGCCCGCGCTGCCCTGAAACCGGCCCGCCTTCTCGCCATCGGCCGGATCAAGCCGGGGCCAGAGGCGACGCTGTTCGCCCAATACAATGCGCGGCTTCGCCCGCCGCTGGCGGTGAGCGAATTCGTCGAGGCGCGCGGAAGCCCTGCTGAGATCCGTCGCCGTGAGGGCGAGGCGCTGCTCGCGGCACTCCTGCCGGGCACACTGGCCGTGGCGATGGATTTGGGCGGCGAGGCGCCGGGTTCCGAAGCGCTGGCCGCCATGCTGGCCCGCTGGCAGGATGCAGGTCGGACGCTCGCCTTCCTGATCGGCGGGGCGGAAGGGTTGGACCCCGCAGTGCTGGCCCGCGCGGAGGCGCGGCTGTCCTTGGGCCCGCTCACCTGGCCGCATTTCCTGGTGCGTGGGCTGCTGGCCGAACAGCTGTATCGGGCCCAGATGATTATCCAGGGCCACCCCTACCACCGCCCCTGGCGTCCCTGAGTTCTCGAGAGGTCACCCGCCATGCTCCCGCTCATCCTCGCCGCGCTGCTCTGGATCGGGGTTCATGTCGGTGTGGCCGGCACGGGTTTGCGCGGCCTTCTGGTCGCGCGCGTCGGTGAGAAGGCTTTCACCCTCGCTTTCTCCATCGGCTCGGTCGTGGCCATCGCGCTGCTGGTCAGCGCCTGGAAATCGGCGGATGCCATCCCGCTATGGATACCGCCGGCGTCTGTGAAATGGCTGGCCGTGGTGCTGATGTTGCCGGCCTTCATCCTGTTTGCCGGATCGCTGACGACGAAGAACCCCACCGCCATCGGCGGGCAGGGCGCCGAGCCGCGCGGCATGATCCGCATCACCCGCCACCCCATGCTGTGGTCCTTCGCGATCTGGGCGGTGGTCCATGCTTTGGCGAACGGCACGCAGTCGGGGCTGGTGTTCTTCGGCGCCTTCGCGGTGACGGCGCTGGCGGGGATGCCGTCGATCGACACGAAGCTTGCCGCGCGCGACCCGGCCGGCTTCGCGGCGTTGCGCGCGCGCACCTCCATCCTGCCCGGTGGTGCGATTGCGGCCGGGCGGAACCGGCTGGAGATGGGCGAACTGGTACTGCCTGTCGGGATCGGGGTCGTCGCCTGGGCGGGACTGCTGGCGCTGCACCATCTGGTCATCGGTGTTTCGCCCTTCCCCCCTTGATCACGAAGGCGAGTGCCGCCAATCAGGGCGCTCACCCGATCAGAGATACCTCCACCATGCAGGAAGTCCTCACCGCAGCCCATGCTGGCAACGATCTTCGCGCGCGCGCCGCGCGAATGATCCTCTCGCCGCTGTTCCAGCGCGTGGTGGTCGGGCTGATCCTGCTCAACGCCGTGACCCTCGGGCTCGAGACATCGGACAGCATCATGGAAGCCTGGGGCGGGCCGCTGCAGGCGCTGGACCACGCGCTGCTCATCATTTTCACGGTCGAGATCGCGCTGCGGATCTTCGCCTTCCGCGGTGATTTCTTCCGCGATCCCTGGGGCATCTTCGACATCCTTGTTGTGGCCATCGCCTGGGTGCCGGCCTCAGGGCCGCTGTCGGTGCTGCGCGCGCTGCGCGTGTTGCGGGTGCTGCGCCTGGTCTCCATCGTTCCCTCGCTGCGCAACGTGGTGGAGGCGATGCTGGGCGCGCTACCGGGGATGGGCAGCATCGTGCTGCTGATGTCGCTGCTGTTCTACGTCTTCGCGGTGATGGGCACGAAGCTGTACGGCGACGCCATGCCCGAGCAGTTCGGCACCCTGGGTGCTGCGTTCTTCACCCTGTTCCAGCTGATGACGCTGGATGACTGGGCCAATATCGTGAAGCCGGCGATGGAGGCGAGCCCCTACGCGCTGTTGTACTTCATGCCCTTCATCGTCGTCGCAACCTTCGTCGTGCTGAATCTTTTCATCGGCGTGATCGTGGAAAGCATCCAGTCCCTGCGCGACAGCCGCCCATCAGCGGATGCCGTGGTGGCGCATACGGACACCGAGCTGCTGCTGGCCGAACTGCGCACCCTGAGCGCCGAGGTCGCCGCACTCCGGCGGGGCGAGGTGGCCACCCCGGCGCCCCTTGCGCCGCATCCGACCGCGCCTTAACCCCCCGGCCATGGCCCCTATCCCCCGCCCCGTGATGTTGTTGATCCTCGATGGTTGGGGGCAGGCGCCGCCGGCGCCGGACAATGCTGTCCACCTCGCGCATACGCCGCATTTCGACGCGCTGTGGGCGGCCTGTCCGCACGCGACGCTGCGCACATCAGGCCTCGATGTCGGGCTGCCCGCCGGGCAGATGGGCAATTCCGAGGTTGGTCACTTGAACATCGGCGCCGGGCGCGTGGTGATGCAGGAGCTGCCGCGCATCGATGCCGCGATCAAGGATGGGTCACTGGGCGGCATGGCGCCGCTTGAGGATTTTATCGCACGCCTGCTCGCTTCAGGAGGCAAGGCGCATCTGATGGGCCTGCTGTCGCCCGGGGGTGTCCACGCGCACCAGGACCATGCCGCCGCGCTGGCCAGCCACATCTCCCAAGCCGGGGTGCCGGTGGTCGTCCACGCCTTCACCGATGGCCGCGACACGCCCCCCCGCGGCGCCCCCGCCATGATGGAACGCTTCGAGGCGGCGATCGCGGCGATGGACGACGTGCGCATCGGCACCGTCATAGGCCGCTACTTCGCCATGGATCGCGACAACCGCTGGGAGCGTGTGCGCGCGGCGACGGGTGCGATGCTGCGCGCCGAGGGCGCCCGCGCCGATACCGCTGCCCAGGCCATCGCCGCCGCGCATGCGGCCGGCACGACCGATGAGTTCATCCCCGCGACCAGCATCGGCGACTACGAGGGCATGGAGGATGGCGACGGCATTCTGTGCTTCAACTTTCGTGCCGACCGTGTGCGGCAATTGCTCGCCGCCCTGCTGGACCCTGAGTTCGCCGGCTACCCGACCGGCCGGCGCCCGGAATTCGCCGCGGCCCTGGGCCTGACCGAATACGCCACCGCGCTCAATCCGCACATCGCCACGCTGTTCCCGCCCCAGCCGATGGTGGACATTCTGGGCACCACCGTCGCCACCGCCGGGCGAACCCAGCTGCGCATGGCCGAGACCGAGAAATACCCCCACGTCACCTACTTCCTCAACGGCGGCGCGGAGCAGCCGCTGCCTGGCGAGACGCGGCTGATGGTCAGCTCGCCCAAGGTCGCGACCTATGACCTGGCCCCGGCCATGTCCGCACCGCTGCTGACCGAGGAAGCGGTGCGCGCGATCCGCGCCCGCACCCAGGACCTGATCGTGCTGAACTTCGCCAATGCCGACATGGTCGGCCACACCGGCAGCATCCCCGCCGCGATCAAGGCGGTTGAGGCGGTGGATGCTGGGCTCGGCGCCATCGCGGCCGCGATCCGGGAGGTGGGCGGCGCGCTGCTGGTCACCGCCGACCACGGCAATGCCGAGCAGATGACGGACCCCGCAACCGGCGGCCCGCACACCGCGCACACCACCAACGTGGTCCCTGTGCTGCTGCTGGGCGGGCCAGAGGGTGCGACGCTCGCCGATGGACGGCTGGCCGATGTCGCGCCGACCCTGCTGGTCTTGATGGGCCTGCCGCAGCCGGCTGCGATGAGTGGGGCAAGCTTGCTGCGCTGAGTCCCCGCCGCCACTTCGGCCGCCGCCGAAGTGCGGCCGCGCCTGCACCTGTTAGGACCGGCGCATGGACATGCTCCTCCCGCTTGCCTGCATCTTCCTCGCCGCCGGCTTCGTGAAGGGCGCGATCGGGCTCGGCCTGCCCACCATCGGCATGGCGCTGATGACGCTGCTTTTGGCCCCGGCGGAGGCCGCTGCGCTGCTGCTGCTGCCCAACCTCGTCACCAATCTGGTGCAGATGCGACCCTGGGCCGAGACGGCACGCCTCGCGGCCCGGCTTTGGCCCATGCTGCTGGGTGTGGTGCTGGGCACGGCGCTGGGCGCGCTGCTGTGGGGTGGCTTCGGCGGGCGGCATGGCGGCGTGGTGCTGGGAGTGGTGCTGGCGATCTACGGCGCGCTCGGCCTGACGGGCATCCGCATCGTGCTGCCCGAGCGCGCGGGGCTGCCGCTGGGCCTCGCCACCGGCGCGCTCACGGCCGCAACGGGCGTCTTCGTCATCCCCGCGGTGCCCTGGCTGCAGGGGCTGGGCCTGGCCAAGGATGTATTGGTCCGCGCTTTGGCGCTGTCCTTCACTGTCTCGACCCTCGCGCTCGGCGTGCTGCTGCGCGCGGCGGATGGGCTGGATGCGCGGCTGGTCGCCGCCTCCGCGCTGGCGCTGGTCCCCGCACTTGCCGGGCAGGCGCTGGGGACGCGGGCGCGGGGGCGGCTGTCCGAGGCGACGTTCAAGCGGGTGTTCTTCGCGGCCCTCGTCGCACTTGGCCTTGCCATCGCGCTGCGGTCGTGACGTCCTGCGGACCATGGAGCGAGACTGCCGCCTGTACCTGATTACGCCCCCGGCCTTGCCGGTGGATTTCGCCGATGCACTTGCGGCGGCACTCGATGCCGGCGATGTCGCCTGCCTGCAATTGCGCCTGAAAGATGCGGCACCGGACGCGGTGAAGCGCGCCGTCGAGCAGTTGATGCCCATTGCCCAAGCCCGCGACGTCGCCTTCCTGCTCAATGACGACGCGAGCCTCGCTGCCAGCCTTGGCTGCGATGGCGCGCATCTGGGCCAGGGCGATGGCGACCACGCCGCGGCGCGGAAGCTGCTGGAGGGCAAGATGCTCGGCATCACCTGCCATGCCTCCCGCCACCTGGCCATGAAAGCCGGCGAGATGGGTGCGGATTACGTGGCCTTCGGCGCCTTCTTCCCGACGGGGACCAAGGAGACGGTCCACACGGCCGATGTGGAGCTGCTGTCCTGGTGGGCGGAGATGTTCGAGATCCCTTCGGTTGCGATCGGCGGCATCACCGCGGCCAACTGCGCGCCGCTTGTCCGCGCGGGGGCGGATTTCCTGGCCGTGGTCGGCGCCGTCTGGAACCACCCCGATGGTGCTGCGGCGGGCATCCGCGCCCTGAACGCCGCCATCGCGAAGGGCTGATTCAGCCGCCTTGGGGCAGCGTCGCCAGGCGGCGGAACACCCCCAGCGCTTCCACGGCCATCGCCTCCCGCGCCGCGCCGGCGCGAACCTCCGCTTGCGTCCACATCCACGAATGCGGCGGGTCGTCGCGCATGGACCATTTGGGAAACAGCCGGCTATCCGCGTCGCCGCAATGCACCAGCTGCACTTCCAGGTGGCGGTCGTCGCGCAGGATGCGCGCAAAGGTTTCCGTCACTGCCGTCCGCGGCCCTTCCAGCATCTGCATGTACAGGTCCGCGCGGCAGATCAGCGCGCCGGTGATGCTCGCCTGCGCATTCTTGGTGCGCGCCGACAGCAGGATGTCGTCCAGCGTCGGCTCATCGAACCCGAAGGGCCGCGAAATATAGATCAGTTGCGCCAGCGGCATTCTTGCCCTCCCTGCCTGTCGGTGCATCATCACGGAGATCGCGGCCGATGCCCAGCGTCCAGCGTCGGCGCGCGGCCTCATCACGCGCTAGGATTTGCCAGATGGACGAGATTACCTTCCATACCCGCCTGCACCGGCCCGGCACGCTGCTGGATGTGGGCGCGCATGACGGGCTGATCACGCGCCCCTTCGCGGCACTGCCCGATTCGCGCGTGCTGGCCTTCGAACCCCTGCCCACGGCCTTCGCGCGCCTCCGCGCCGCCTTCGCCCCGGCGCCGCCCGCCCATGTCACACTGATCGAGGAGGCGCTGGGCGACACGGAAGGAAGCATCACCCTCGCCATGCCGGTGCTCGACGGCGTCGCGCAGGAGCAATGGGCCTCGACGGCGAAGAGCTATGCCGGGCACGACCCCGCCCGCGTCGGGGTGCGCAGCTGGCAGGTGCCGGTCCGCCCGCTGGACAGCCTGGGCCTGGCCGACCTCACGCATGTGAAGCTCGATTGCGAAGGGGCCGAATACGAGGTGCTTCGCGGCGCGCGGGAGACGCTGGTGCGCTGCCGCCCG
>JBKJNV010000472.1:0-2613 GCA_046593435.1 Roseomonas sp. | reverse complement strand
GGTCTGCGCCAGCAGGGCGGCGCCGTAGCCCTCACCCGAGGCGATGTCGAGCACGTCTTTCGCTCGACACAGGTCGCGGGCAAGCAGATAGCGGTGCGAGTGCTCGAACTCGATCTGGCCAGAGACCGCCCCGGTCATCCGTTCGCCGGTAAAGGCGAGCGTGTCACGCGCTCGTTCGCGGCTGATGATTTCGCCCAACGTCAGTCTCCCGGATGGCGACGGCGCGGCCAGCCTGCACCACATCAGCGCAGCCATAGCCACTCCGCGGGTCCCTGTCACCGCTCTGTGGCCCCTTCGATGGGTGGTCCGGCAGACGAAATTCGGCGAAACGTCCAATTCCCGATCATGGCCGACCCCATCGCCTTTAACCTGCCCACGCTGATCGGACCGGAATTCAGCTACATCTCCAAGGCCCTTGCAACCGGCGAGGCTTCCAGCAACCAGTGGAACGACAGAAACCCATGGCGGGGTCCGTACGCGACGCTATCGGGCAATATGGCCAAAAAACCAGGGCGAGCGTGCCGCCCCCAACGCCTGCAAGCGCGCGCCCAAGGCCGAACAACCCCAGGGCCACGACCAGGATCCCGAGCGGCAGCCAAACGGCCGTGATGGAGGCCAGGGCGGATGGCCTGGTCAGATGGACGGCCAGCGCCGGGATGACGTGGCCGAGCGCGTGGTAGAGCGGCGATGCAACCTCCGCGAGGGCGCTGCCGCCGCGTCCGGCCAGCCGCACTCCGCCAAACTCAGCGATGGTCCCGGCATGAGCCCATAGCGGCCACCGGTTCAGAATTCATCGAAACGCAGGCTGCTCTCGAGCGACCAGATCAGCCCGAAGCCTGTTGCCAGCACCAGCGCCATGCCCAGACCTGCTTCAGCATACTGGGAGCCGCGCGGGAACCAAAAGCCGATCGCTCCGAGCAGCAGCAGGGAAGCGGTCAAAAGAATGGAGAAGCCCAACATCATCGCCGACAGGGCCAGGTGGCCGAGGTCGGCGCGGCCGGCGGTGAACGGGTCGTCCAGAACGGCAAAACCCTTGCTACCGCGAGGGATAACAGGGGCTCACCGGAAATGATGGGATCGTTGGAGGCGGAGACAGCGTTCGGCCTATGGCGAACCTCCCGCCGCAGTCATGGCTCCGATCGCTCCCACTCCGGAAAGTGGCCGCCGAAACGGCCATTTTCCTTCAGGGGATGGCCCATTGCCCTCACTCGGTGGCCCTCGCGACCGCCAAGCCCATCAAAGGCCGCTGCGGGTGCAGAGCCAGCATTGGCGCGAGCGACCCCCTCCCATTGTAGTCGGCCGAGTAGAAATCGGAATGCGCGTCGAGCCGTGTTTCATCACCGGGCTCCACATGGTCGCGGATCATCGGATCGGTCCGCCACATATGGCGGAGCGCATCGCGGCGTTCCATCGAGAATTCTGCAAGCGTGGGCTGCTGCGGCTGTGCCATGGCCGCCCCCGATACGGTCATCAGGATCGCTGCCGCAACGCTTGTCCGAAACAGGATAGACGCACCGCCCCGACGAGGATGACGTTGCGTGGTTCGTTCACCAGTTGCTCCGACCATGTGAAATCCTCCCGCTTGAACCTGCCTGTCGCAGGCACCGCACTATGAGGCCGTGAACTCTCACGCGATGTGACCACGGTCACATCGCGGTATCGACGTGAGTCCCCTGGGTCATTCGGTCGATTTCAGATCGCCGCGTGCGCCACGCTGCACACGCAATGCACGTGGCCCGGATCAGCTGGCGCCACGCCCCGGCGGTCGAGGCCAGCCGATCAGATTGACAATACAGCGCGGGAACCCGAAGGAACCGCGACATCGAAGGTGACAATCAGCGTGAAGTCCGCGAAACCGGGGGCGACCGGCAAGATACCGGCGCGTGCCGCCATCCTCGTCACCCTGCGAGGCGGGTCTTCAGCCTTCGTCCTGGGCCTGCCAAATATCATGGCTGCTGGCCTAATCGCCTTCGCTCCCTTCGGCCCAGGCGGCTTTGCCACCGGGATCACGACTGCGCTTCTGGGCGCCGCGATCGGTCTGCTGCTTTGCACCGCGCTGTCAGGGACACGCGGCGTCGTCATTGGGCCCACCTCCGCGGTGGCCCTGGTCACCGCGAGCGTCTTCACTGCGATGATCGAGCGTGGCGAATTGCTGCCGGGCGATGCGCTGGGCGGCTTGGCGATCCTTATGCTGCTCGGCCTGTTGTCGGCCCTGTTCCAGCTCGCGATGGGAGCAGCGCAGATGGGCCGCCTGCTCCCCTTGCTTCCCTATCCGGTCATTGCGGGGCTGATCAATGGCACGGCCGCTCTGCTGCTCGTCAGCCAAGTGCCGATGGCGCTTGGCCTTGGGCAAGGGGGCGGGCCCCTGGCCGGTGCCGCGCTGGTGGCCGCCGTGACTTTGGGGCTCGCGCTGGTCAAATGGCCCTGGTCCTTGCCGGCACCGGTGGGCGCGGTGCTGGTCGGCGCGGCGCTTCACCATGCCCTGGCGGCCTGGGCGCCCAGCCTGCCGCTTGGCAGCCTCGTCGGTGCCCTAGAACCGCTGTCCCGGCATGCCGAGTTGCTGGCCAGTGCCTACGCCCGCATACCCGGCGTTACGATGGCGGCCGTCTTTGA
>JBKJNV010000371.1:0-4563 GCA_046593435.1 Roseomonas sp. | reverse complement strand
AGCGCGGCGGTGATGCCCAGCATCATGCGTGCGCCTTCGACCATGTCCTCGACGATCAGCGCGGCATCGCTGCGCCGTGCGGCCCGTCCTTCGGTCACGTATGCGTCTGCGGGTTGCTCCATGACCGGAGCCAAGCACGGTTCTGCTTACTGGAAGGTTGCAATGCGGGTTGTTCGGCGTGCTGGTCATTGCGTCGCGCCCCATTAACCGGATGTTCCGCATTCGCGTGTGATGGATCGCGCATGGACGTGACCCGCACCGGCCCCATCGCCCTTGCCGAACGCCGCCTGCATTGGCTGGATCAGCGTCAGCGTGTGCTGGCGCAGAACATGGCGAACCTCGACACGCCCGGCTATCGGCCGAGCGATCTTCGCCCCTTCGCGCAGACGCTGGCGCGCAGCCAGTCCGGCATGGTTCGGACCAACGCCGCGCATGGTAGCGGCGGGCTCGGCGGCGATGTCCGTCCCGACCGCCAGCTGGTCGAACGCACGCCGGATGGCAATGGCGTGTCGGTCGAGGACCAGGCGCTGAAAGTCGCCGATACCGACACAGCGCATGCGCTGGCTTTGTCGCTGCATCGCCGGTTCCTGACCATGTTCCGCACCGCCCTTGGGCGGCAGGGCTGAGGAGGCCCCACACGATGGATATCGAAAGCGCGCTGCGCATTTCCGCGGCCGGGATGAATGTGCAGGGGACGCGGTTGCGGGTGGTGGCGGAGAACCTGGCCAACCGCGACAGCACCGGGCAATCGCCGGGGGCGGATCCCTACCGGCGCCGCACCGTGACCTTCGCCAATCGGCTGGACCGGGAGATCGGGGCGAACACCGTGCGCGTAAGCCGGGTCGGGACGGCGCAGGGCGAGTTTCCGCTGCGCTTCGACCCATCCCACCCCGCGGCCAATGCGCAGGGCTATGTGCGCACGCCCAACGTGGACAGCCTGGTGGAGACGATGGACATGCGCGAGGCACAGCGCACCTACAGTGCCAATCTCGGCGTGCTCGAGGCCTCTCGCGCCATGTTGACCCGCACCATTGAGGCGCTGCGCTGATGGCCTTGCCCCTGGTCGCGGCCGGCGTCGCCGCTGCTTATCGCAGCGCGGATGGGCTTGCCGGCATCGCCGCGCCGGTCGCCGCGAATGATGGCGGCTTCGGTGCGGCGCTCACACGCGCGGTCGAGCAGACGATCCAGGCCGGGCGGGCCGCGGACAGTGTCTCCTCGGCGGGCCTCACCGGGCAAGCGAGCGTGACCGACGTGGTGCTCGCGGTCAGCCGCGCCGAGCTTGCCTTGCAGACGGTGGTCGCGGTGCGCGACCGCGTTGTGGCCGCCTACCAGGATGTGATGCGCATGCCGATCTGAGCAACGCGTGGTGCCGCCCAAGGCGGCCGAGAGGTTCCAGAATGGAACAGGTGATGGTCGCCTCGCGGGAGGCGTTGTGGGTCAGCCTGCAGGTCGGCGGCCCGGCCCTGGTCGCGATGCTGCTGGTGGGCCTTGCTGTTTCGGTGTTTCAGGCGTTGACGCAGATCCAGGAAGCAAGCCTGGGTTTCCTGCCCAAGTTGGGCGCGCTGGCGTGCGTATTGGTGGTGCTCGGCCCCTTTATGACGGGCGTTTTGCGCGGCTATGCGGAAACGTTGTTCCTGACCATCGTCGCCGTGGGCGGCGCTCCATGATGCGCGCGGCGCCCGCGTGAGCGAAGCCGAACTCGTTGCTGCATTGCCGGTGCTGGCTTTCCAGGCGGCGCTTCTTTTCGCGCGCGTTGGGGCGGCGGCGATGCTGCTGCCAGGGCTGGGTGAGCAGGAAGTCTCGCCGCAGATCCGTCTTTCCCTCGGGCTTGCGATGGTGCCGCTGCTGCTGCCGGCGCTGGCACCCGTGCTACCGGCAGCACCTGATGACGCCGCCGGGGCGGTGCGGCTCGTGCTGCTGGAAATCCTTGTTGGCATTTGGCTCGGCGGGCTCGCGCGTCTGGTGACGCTGGCCTTTGCGGTTGCCGGTCAGACGGTGGCGCTGATGCTTGGCCTCGCCACCGCGCTGGTGCCCGACGCGCAGCTTGGCGGGCAGGGGACCGCGATCAGCAGGTTGTTCGCGCTGCTGGCTATTGTGCTCGTGCTCAGCACGGGGCTGTACATGCTGCCGCTGCGGGCGCTGGCGCAGAGCTACGCGGTGCTGCCGGTCGGCGGCGCCTGGCCGGCTGGGGACGCGGCAGAGAGCTTCGCGCAGGCGGCCGCGGACAGCTTCACCCTCGCGCTGCAACTGGCCGCGCCGTTCATGCTGGGGGCGATCGTGCTGAACGTCGCGCTCGGTCTGCTTTCACGCCTGGCGCCGCAGGTGCAGATCTATTTCGTGGCGATTCCCGGGCAGATCCTGGCCGGGATCGCGCTACTGGCGCTGCTGTTGCCTGCCATGCTCGGTGCCTATGAAGATGCCGCACGCCAGGCTTTTGCGACCTTGCCGGGGAATCGCTGAGCCATGGCCGAGGAAGGCGCGAAGGACAGCGAGGATCGCACACACGACCCCAGCGCACGCCGGATTGAGCGCGCGCGCGAGGATGGCAAGGTCGCCCTCTCGCGCGAGGCGGTGATGCTGGTGACGCTGCTGGCCGGGCTTGGCGGGCTGATGATCGGGCTGCCGCCGATGGCGCGTGACCTCGCGGCCGCGCTGCGCGGCGTCCTGGGCGCCGCGCACATCCTGGAGCCGGGCGGGGCGGTGGCCGCGCTCGTGGCGCCGGTCGCCTTCGCGGTGCTGCCGGTGGCCTTGCTCACGGCGGTGGGAGCCATCTTGGGCACGGTGTTGCAAACGCGCGGGCTGGTCTCGGCCAAGGCGCTGGCGCCAAAGCTTTCGAAGATCAACCCGATCACTGGGTTGGGCCGGCTGCTCGGTGCGGAGGCGGCCATCGAGTTGGTACGCACCACGGTGAAGCTTGGTGTCGTGGGCCTTGCGCTGTGGTGGGCACTGGGCGACCCGTCGAGCTGGCAGGCGCTGCTGCACAGCCCGGTCGCGTCGGTGCTGGCGCTTTCGGCCGAGACTGCCTTCCGCTTGATGTGCGCGGCACTCGCGGCCTTTGCCGTGGTCGCGGTGCTGGACCTGGTGGTTGTGCATCTGCGTCACCGCAACAGCCTTCGCATGAGCCGGGAAGACATGAAGGAGGAGCAGAAGGAAGCCGAGGGCGACCCGCAGGTGAAGGGCCGCATGAAGCAGCTTCGTCTGGCGAAATCGCGCCTGCGCATGATGGCGGCGGTGCCGCGCGCGGCGGTGATCATTACCAACCCCACCCATTTTGCCGTGGCACTTGCTTATGACCGGGCCAGCTCGGCGGCGCCGCGGGTGGTGGCCAAGGGCGTGGATGCCGTGGCGTTGCGCATCCGTGAAGTCGGGCATGCCAATGGCGTGCCGATCGTGCCGAATCCGCCACTGGCCCGCGCGCTGCACAAGATGGAGCTTGAGGCGGAGATTTCGCCCGAGCATTATGAGGCGGTGGCCGAAATCATCGCCTTTATCTGGCGTCTCAACGCCCGCGCCGCTGAGGGTGTGCGATGATCGCGCCGGACGCGTCGGCAGAGCGCATCGTGCCGGCCGAACGCGAGGCGCAGCTGAGCCTGCCCTTCCTGGCGGGGCCGAGCGAGGTGCTGCGGCCTCGGCGCGCGGCCCGCGATGTCCATGCCGCGGCCCTGCTGCGCGAAGCCGCAGCCGCGCTGCGCCCTCTGTTTGCCGCCGAGGAGGCGGGGCTCGCGATTCTCGATGCCACCGGGCATGTGGTGGCGGCCAATGCCGGTTATGCGCTGCTCGCCGGCGGCGATGCCTGGGCGACGGCGGGCACCGCGCCGCCACCGGCCGCCCTCGTAGCACCCGGCGACCGCGCCGCGCTCGAGCAGCTCATCCAGGCTGCGCTCGACGGCCCGCCGGCGCCCGCGCCGATCGAGTTGCGCCCGGCAGACCCGAATGCGGCCGCCGATGCGTGCCTGCTGTTCTCCTGCCGCCAGCTGCGCGCGGAGCCGGGCGTGCTGCTGCGTGTCGCCGACGCGACCCATCGCCGCCGGCTGGAACGCGAATTGGCCGAGGCGAGCCGGCTGCAGGCGGTGGGCGCGCTGGCCGGCGGCGTGGCGCATGACTTCAACAACCTGCTCACCGCCATCATGGGCAGTGCCGAGGCGGTGCTGGACCAGGCGCCGACGCCCGCCATCGCCGAGGAGATGGCCCGTGTGCTGGATGCGGCGACGCGCGGTGGGCAGCTGGTGCGCCAGCTGCTGGCCTTCGCGCGCCAGCAGGCGCTGCGGCCGCGCCTTGTATCGCTGGATGATGCGGTGCGCAGCATCGCCGCGCTGCTGCCGCGGCTGCTGGGGGGCGGGGTGCGGCTCACGCTCGATCTCGCCGCGCCCGAAGACGGCGTGATCGTAGACCCCGGGCAGCTCGACCAGGTGCTGCTGAACCTCGCGGTCAATGCCCGTGATGCCATGGGTGGCGGCGGCGAACTTCGCCTGGCCACGAGGCGCGAGAAGCTGCGACGGCCGCGCGTGCAGGGTTCGGCCACGATCCCACCTGGGGACTGGGCGGTGCTGGAGGTGGGCGATA
>JBKJNV010000292.1:0-9890 GCA_046593435.1 Roseomonas sp. | reverse complement strand
GGAGCGGCGGCGGACTTGCTCGCGGACGCGGAGATGCAGGAGCGCTACTGCTCGATTTAGGCTCGATGGTTCGCGTGCGAGCGGTTTGCCTGATCACACGGGCCGCCCTGTTGGCTTCCCCTCGTCGAGTGAAGCACCACCCTACCTGGCCGTGGATGGAGGTGTTCGCCTTCATGGGGCGCTGATGTAGCGGGACGGCATGGCCCCGCTCGCGCTCCGGTACTTGATCCTTCCTGCGGCTCGAACTGCTGAAGTTTGCGGCATGCAGTGGCGGGAGATCAGGTGGGCCGATCGGGTCTGGGTGGGTGCCCGCGGAGCGCATGAATATGCGGGGGCCGCACCGCGTGCCGATCTCGGGCGCCATGCTGGAGGTGCTGCAAGCCCTGCGATCGCCGAAACCACGGCCAGAGACACTCGTGTTTCCGAGCCGCACTTTGGTGACGCCGCTCAGCGACATGGCGCTGACCATTCTGGTGCGCGGCATGGCGACGGACGGCACGGCAGAAGGGGAACCGCCGCGCTGGCGAGACGTCTCTGGGCGGGTAATCGTCCCGCATGGTTGCCGCAGCAGCTTCCGAGACGGGTGTGGCGATGCGCGAGCGCTCCGGGATCGAGGAGTTCGCCATGAAATTGGCCCCTGACGCCGTCGAGACATTCAAAAAACTTCCCCGCGACACTGGCAGGCATCGCGGCCGCACTCGACGTGCCACCCAACATCACGCTGCTGCCGGATCCGCGCTCGCCATGCGGGCGAAGGGCCTTGTCCGTTGCCAACAGGTCATGTGATCTTTTCGCACCGCTGGAGGTCTGCCCATGCCAAATTTCGTCACCCGCCGAAACCTTGGCCGGGCGCTCGCCGCCATGCCCTTGCTCGCCACGCCCGCGCTCGCGCAGGGCGCTTGGCCGCAGCGCCCCGTCAGGATCGTCGTGCCCTATTCCGCGGGCGGCCCCTCCGATGTCGTCGCGCGCCTGCTCGCACCCGGTTGGGCCGCAGCGCTTGGTCAGAACGTGGTCGTGGAAAACCGCCCTGGCGCAGGCGCCGTCATCGGTACGGAACACGTGGCGCGCGTCGGCGATGGGCACACTTTGCTGCTGGCCGATGCGCCCTTCACCATCGCGCCCGCCGTACAGGAGCGCATGCCCTATGACGCCGCGGCGGAGTTCGCGCCGGTAACCCTCCTCGGCGCCGGGACGATGGTCCTCCTCGTTCATCAGGCCTTCCCTGCGCGCAACGTCGGCGAGCTGTTGGCGCTCGCCCGCGCACGGCCCGAAGCCGTCAGCTTCGGCGGCTCCGGCCCTGGCAGCCTGTCTCATCTCCTGCCTGAGTGGCTTGGCCAACTCGGCGGCGGGGTGCGCTTCGCCAATGTCGCGTATCGCGGCGCCGCGCCCGCCTTGCAGGATTTGGCGGCCGGCCAGATCAACGCAGCCTTTGGCGGACTTACGGGCTCTCTGCCTGCAATCCAGACGGGGGCCGTGCGCGTCATCGGCGTCGCGGGAGAGGCCCGGATGCCGGAGCTCCTAGACGTGCCAACGCTGCGCGAGGGTGGCATCGATCTCGTGGCGGCCAACTGGTTCGGCATTCTTGCGCCAGGCGCCGCGACGCCGACCGCGGTGCGGCAGCGCCTTGCTGACATCACGGCGGCCTTCATCGGAACGCCCGAGATGCGCCAGCGCCTGGCCGCCGTCGGACTGGAAGCCCGACCGATGGGGCTCGAGGCTTTCGGCAACCTGCTGCGGGCCGAGTTTCCGCGCTGGGCGGCGGTCGCCCGGGCCGCCGGCGTGCGCGTGAGCTGAGGATGATGGAGCCGTTTCTGGGCCGCCTTGCCGCAGATGCTGGGCTGCGCGCCGATTTCGACGCGTTGTGCGACTTCGGAGGGCGTGTGCAAGGCAGCGAGGGCGCCGCGCGCGGCTTTGCATGGACGCTTGCGCGGCTGCGGGAGATCGGCCCCGCCGCCGACGAGCCCGTGCCTTATGCCGGATGGACCTGCCGCCACTCCTCCCTGGCGCTGCCAGGAGGCGAGGCGCTGCGGCATTTTGCCTTGTTCGGCTCCGCGCCTGGCGATGTCGAGGCTGAGGTGCTGGACCTCGGGCGCGGCGCTCCGGGCGATGCGGGCTGGGCGACGGCACCCGGCCGGATTGTGCTCATCCGGCACGAATACCCTTTCGCGCCCTGGACCATCCACCGCCGCTTCAAGCTGGCTGCGGCCGCTGAAGCTGGCGCTGCCGCCGCCCTCATGGTGCTGCCCGAGCCTGGAATCGGTCCCGTTTCCGGCGGGGCCAATGGCGTTCCCATGCCCTGCTTCGGCATCGGCATTGAGGCCGCCTCGCGCCTCATCCACGCCGGGCGCGCGCGGCTGCTGCTTGAGGCCGAGGCGGGACCTGCCACGGCGCCGACCCTCGTGCTCGACTTGCCAGGGGGCGGGGATGACGGGCGCGTCGTGCTCTCGGCCCATCTCGACGGGCATCCGCTGGGCGAGAGTGCCATTGATAACGCAACCGGCCTCGCCGCCCTGCTCTGCCTGGCCCGCGCTGCGGCGCCGCAGATGGCGCTGGCACGGCGCGGGCTGACGGTGTGCGTCTTCGGGGCCGAGGAATGGGCGCTCTCCGGCTCCAGGGCATGGCTGAGCGCGATGGATCCGGGGAAGCGTGAGGCGATGCGCTTCAACCTCAACCTCGACAGCATCGCAGGGCACCCGCGTCTTGTTGCACTGACGAGCGGCTTCCCGAAACTTGGTCCTTTCGTGCAGGCGGCGGCATCGCGGATCGGGGCGGAGGTTGCAGTCCATTTGCCGCTGATGGTGAACTCCGACCACGCCAATTTTGCTGCCCACGGCATCCCGGCGCTGCGGCTGCTGGCGGGGTTTGATGCGCCTGAAGGCGCGCTGCGGCATCTGCTCACCGGTGCTGATACGCGCGCCCTTGTGCCGCCGAACGAGCTGAAGGCGGCGACACTCGTGGCCGGCGCCATCCTTTGGGCGGCGCTGACCGCAGAGCCCGGCGAGCTCGATGCGCTCAAACTGCGCGCCGATGCGTGATGCCCTGAAGGCCAGCGTTGCCGCGCGGCGGGATTGGATAGCCCGGGCAACGACGCGGCTCGTCGCCACGCCCTCTCCCAACCCGCCGCTCGACACGCGCGAGGTCGCGGCGGCGGCAGCGGAAATGCTGCGGGAGGTCGCGCCCGCGGCGGAGCTGGAGGTGATCCCGCTGGAATACGGCGTGACCAACCTCATCGCAGTGCTGCATGGCCGGGGCCCGTTCGGTGCGCAGGGAAAGCGCATCGTGTTCAGCGGGCATCTCGACACCTACCCTTTGCTCGAGGACCTGCCCTGGACGGTGGACCCGCTTGGCGGCGAGCGGCGGGGCGAGCGCATCTATGGCCGCGGCGCTTGCGACATGAAGGGGGGCATCGCCGCGGCCATAGCGGCCTTCGGCGCATTGGCCGAAGCGGCAGAAGGCTGGTCTGGCGAAGTGGTGCTCGCCCTGGGTGGCGACGAGGAGAGCATGGGCACGCTGGGTGCTCGCTGGATGCTCGACAACCGGCCAGTGGTGCGAGGCGATGCCGTGCTGATCCCCGATGTCGGCTCGCCGGAGGTGGTCCGCTGCGGAGAGAAGGGCTTTTTGTGGTTCGAGCTGGAAGCCAGCGGGAAGGCCGCGCACGGCGCCCATGTTCATCTGGGGGAGAATGCGGCGGAGCGTCTGATGGAGGCTCTGGCAGCCGTCCTGACCTTGCGCGGCCTGCCCGCAGCCGGGCCGCCCATCGTCGCCGAGACGATCCGTGCCGCTGCCTCCGTCTCAGAGCGGATTTCGGGTGCGGGCGAGTCGGACGTGTTGCGCTCCGTCACCGTCAACATCGGCCAAATCGAGGGCGGCATTTCGCCCAATCTGGTGCCTGCGAGCGCCCGGGCGCGCGGAGACATCCGCCTGCCGCTCGGTGTTTCCACGGCAGAGGCGGAGGTTTTCCTCCGCCATGCGCTGGCGCCGGTGCAAGGCGTGGCGCTGCGCATCCTGCGCCGGACGGAGCCGAGCTGGACCGACCCGGCGCATCCGGCGCTGCGCGCCGTGGTGGCCGCGGCGGCGGAGGCACGGGGCGGAGCGGTACCGGTGGTGAACATGCGCGTCGGTGGATCGGATGCGCGGGTCTTTCGGGCGGATGGACTTCCCACGATCGTCTATGGACCGACACCGCATGGCCTGGGCGGCGTAGACGAGTTCGTGGAGCTGGACGAGCTGATGGTGGTGGCGGAGACTTACGCCCTTGCAGCGTGGGACCTGCTGCAGAGCTCCTGGGAGGCTGATGAAAAGCGTTCAGCGGTGAAGAGGGTTCCCTCGCCGTGATGGAAGCGGAGTTCACGGATGAGCGTGCCATCCTCTTCGAGCTCGGCATCTGATGGTCTTCGACAGGGACACGGGCGATGCGCTGCTGAGGGCGATCCGGCGCACCCTGGCGTCTGCGGCGAGCGCGGAAACGCTGCTCAGTGCGAGCAGGAAAACGGGCCAAGTCTCAGTTGAGATCATCTGAAGCTTCTGACGGATCCACGCTCCGAGCCTCCGTCATCGTGGTCACCTCTGTGGCTGTCTGCCTTGCCGATGTTCATGTGCTTTCCCCCGACGGCTGAGCCGGTTGCGTCACGGTGCTGACGGGCTGCGGTGGTCTGGGGAATGCAAGCCTGCGGACGACCCATTCCCCCACCGCGATGGTGAGCAGCCACATGCCGACAACCGCGATGTCCGTGGTCAGCCCCGTGGGCGGTTCTCCGCTGATCAGGTAGACGGGGAACAGGACCGGCGCGACGGTTCCCGATCCCATGCCGATGGCATAGGCGCGGATCATCCAGGCACGGTGTCGAAGCATGTTGTGCGCCCGCGCCGCCGCCACCCCGAGCACGAGTGCTGCGATCAGCGCCAGGCCAAAGACCCCGCGTGCGGCATCCAGAAGCCCGGTTGCGATGCTCTCGACCTGCAGCAGCAGCGCCAGCCCTGACAGCGCCAACCCCATTCCTGCGAGCACAAAAACCCGCCCGCTCAGGCGGTGCAGTGCCCCGAATCGGCGGCGAAGGGCGCGGACAAACTGCAGCGGCCCAAGGACGCCGAACAGCATGCCCGCCAGCGCGTGAAGGAACGACGCGACAGGAAACGAGGCCAGCCGTTGGCTGTCCACGGGCAATGCGCCCAGCGGGATCTGCACCACGAGGACAGCAGCCATCATCACCGGGATGAAGGTGAAAAAGGCCAGCGCCAGAACAAGCGGAATCGGTCGGGTGAACGCGCGGATCATGGCAGCTTCGCGCTTCAAGAATGACGGGTCAGCACCGCCCCGCTGCCCGCGACAACGCATTGCAATTGCCGCCAGCGCTTCGACCACGTTGGCCTGTGGCCGCGGGGCCCTTATTGCCACTCCCGCGTTGGCCACCCACCATGGCGGTGCAGATGGCGTCGGAATGCGGTGTCTGCCCAAAGCTCATGGCCCGCTGGAAGCCGGTGGCCCCGTACAGGTAGCAGCGGTAAGCCGCCCCGTCCCGCGTGGTGACGGTGTAATTGATGCGGCCTCCGGTCTCTTCGCTGCGGTCGGCGATGGTGAACTGGCCGACGGTTCGCCCGATGGCTTGAGCGGTGCGTTGCTCCAGGCCGTCCTGATTGATGGTGGGCGCACATCCGGCCAGGACGGCGAGCGCGGCAGCGAGGGGTGCGAAGGTTCGAATGCGCATGGTTGGCTGATCTCCGGCGTTATGCAGCTGGTCACCTACCCATGCATCAATCCGCGTGGAACTGGCGAAATCCGGTCATCACCCATACAAGGATGCATGGATTGGAACGCCACACAGCTCGATTGGAACCGCATCCGCGCCTTCCTCGCCACGGCCGAGGCGGGTTCACTTTCCGCCGCGGCGCGGACACTCGGCCTCACCCAGCCTACGCTCGGCCGCCAGGTCGCGGCACTGGAGCGTGAGCTTGGTGTTGCCCTGTTCGAGCGGGCCGGTCGTGGCCTCGTGCTCACACCCACCGCCGCGGCGTTGCTGGACCACGTGCGCATCATGGGCGAGGCCGCCGGCCGCCTGGCCCTGGCCGCGACCGGCCAGTCGCAGCGGATCGAAGGCCCGATCCGGATTACCGCCACCGAAGTCTACGCGGCGCATGTCCTGCCGCCCATCATTGCCAGGCTGCGCGCGGCACATCCGGGCATCACGGTAGAAATCCGCGCGACCAATCGCACGGCCGATCTGCTGCGGCGCGAGGCCGACATCGCCATCCGCAACTTCGACCCGCGTGAGCCGGAACTCATCGCTCGCAAGGTGGGGGAAGACCGGGGCCGCCCCTACGCGACCCCGGGCTATCTCGGCAAACTGGGCCAGCCTCGGGGCTGGGATGATCTGGCGCAGGCCGAGTTCGTGGGCTTTGGCGAAACCTCCGACTTCATCGAGGGCATGCGCGCCTTCGGGCTGCATCTGACGGCGCAGCAATTGCCGGTTCAGGTGGATAGCCACCTGGTGCATTGGGAACTGGTGAAGCAGGGGGCGGGCATCGGCTTCACCACGGAAGCGGTGGGCGATGCGGAGCCGCAGGTACGCCGCGTGCTGCCCGAGGCGGCGCCCATCATCTTCCCCATCTGGCTCGTCACGCATCGGGAACTGCACACCAGCCGACGCGTGCGGGTGGTGTTCGATTTCCTCGCCGATGCGCTGGCGTCGCCGCCGCGCTGATCAGGCAGCATGACGAGGGGGTCGGAGGAGGCCGTATCTGCCCCCATGCGAGGCGATGCTGGGAAGGCGCGGGGCGGCAAGATTGCCCCCCGAGATCAGCCCAGGGTCGCGCGCAGCGAAAAGGCGAGCGGCATGGCCGGCATCGACGCAGGCACCCGCGTACGCTTCACGCAGCTCACGCTGGGAAACTCGCTTCACCGCGTTGCAGAGCGGAGAGGTGGACGTGCTGGCGCAAGACACGGTGATGAACTTCACCCGCGACAATTTGCTGGGCATTGTCTTCGTGGGCGTGAATTTCCACCCTGGCGCTGTGGTGGGGCGGCGCGATTTTGGCGTCACCCAGATGGCACAGCTCAATGGATCGGGCGGTGACGCTGGCGGGAAACCCTGGGCTGGGGTGGATGCTCGAAACGCCCCAGGCCAAGGAGTTCGCGCTGGCGCATTGGCTGACGAGCGGCTCCCCGGGCGGGCGTTTGTTCGTCAGGGTTCTTCGATGGGGCAGGGAACATCCGCGAAGACTTTGCGCGCGGCGTGCTGGCCTCCATCACCATCCTGCAGCGGACGGGGCTGCGGCGAAGGGGTGGAATGCGGGGCGCCAACTGATAATGCGAACTTCAATCGGCGGCAGACCATCCGGGTCGTGGGATCGGTCGCCTATCCGCAGCGCCTCTACGCTGAACCAACGCTACGAGTGCGAACTAGGTTCGCCGGGAGTAGTTGAGGCAAATGTCGGGGCGAGGTCGGCTTCCAAACCAAGAAGTCCTACACGATCAGCTCTGTGTAAGGCCGTTCGTGGTGGAGCCAGGCGGAATCGAACCGCCGACCTCTTGAATGCCATTCAAGCGCTCTACCAACTGAGCTATGGCCCCGAACCCTTGGGAGCGCGGCGTATAGCGCCCGCCCCGGAACACCGCAAGACCCGCCGAAGCTCTTTCGCAGAGTGGTCGCAACCTTTAGGGTCTGCCACGTTCAGCGGGAGGTCAGCGATGCCGAAACTCTATCCGGATGCCAAGGCGGCGCTCGCCGACCAGCTGCGCGACGGCATGACCATCATGTCCGGCGGCTTCGGGCTGTGCGGCGTGCCAATGGTCCTGATCGAAGCGATCCGGGATGCCGGCGTGCGCGACCTCACCATCATTTCGAACAATGCCGGCACCGACAATGTCGGCCTGGGGATGCTGTTGCACACGCGCCAGGTGCGCAAGATGATCAGCTCCTACGTCGGCGAGAACGCCGAATTCGCGCGCCAGTTCCTCGCCGGCGAGCTGGAGATCGAATTCAACCCGCAGGGCACGCTCGCCGAACGCATCCGCGCCGGCGGTGCCGGCATCCCGGCATTCTTCACCAAAACTGGTGTCGGCACCGCGGTGGCGGACGGCAAGGAGCTTCGCGACTTCGACGGCGAAACCTATGTTATGGAGCGCGGGCTCGTCGCTGACCTTGCGCTCATCCACGCCTGGCAGGGCGATGCGGAGGGCAATCTCAGCTACCGCAAGACCGCGCGGAACTTCAACCCGATGATGGCCACGGCCGCACGCATGACGATCGCGCAGGTGGAACACGCCGTCCCTGCTGGCGCGATCGATCCGGACCGCATCCACACGCCGGGCATCTTCATCAATCGCATGATCGCGCTGCCCGAGACCTACGAAAAGCTCATCGAGAGCCGCACCGTCACCAAGCGCGCGGCCTGAGATTTTGGGGATCAATGCCCGTGCGCGCGGGGCCCGCAGGGGCGCCGCCGATCATCGGGCCTTGATGCTCACATTCGACACATTCATTCGACCCTGAGGGAGAGCACCAGATGGCCTGGAACCGGGACGAGATGGCCGCGCGCGCCGCGCGCGAGCTGCAGGACGGCTACTATGTAAACCTCGGCATCGGCATTCCCACGCTGGTTGCGAACCACGTCCCCGCGGGGATGAACGTGCAGCTGCAGAGCGAGAACGGCATGCTTGGCCTCGGGCCATTCCCGTTCGAGGGCGAAGAAGATGCGGACCTGGTCAACGCTGGCAAGCAGACCATCACGCAACTGCCGACCAGCAGCTATTTTTCCTCGGCCGACAGCTTCGGGATGATCCGCGGCGGCCATATCGACCTGTCCATCCTGGGCGCGTTGCAGGTGGCGCAGAATGGCGACCTCGCGAACTGGATGATTCCCGGCAAGATGGTCAAGGGCATGGGCGGCGCGATGGATCTGGTCGCTGGCGTGAAGCGCGTGGTGGTGCTGATGGAGCACACCGCCGGCGGCAAGCCCAAGCTGCTCAGCGCGTGCACGCTGCCTCTGACCGGGCAGCGCGTGGTGGACATGGTGATCTCGGACCTCGGCGTGTTCCGTATCGCGCGCAAGGGTGAGCCCAAGCTGACCCTGATCGAGCTTGCGCCGGGTGTGAGCGAGGCCGAGATGCGCGACAAGACCGAAGCCGCTTTCGACGTCGCGCTGGAAGCCTGACCGGCACGACCCGTCGCGGGGATGCATGCCGGCGCTCAGCCGGCATGCGGTGACGCTTCTCAGCGCAGCGTAAGCACCACGAGCATGATCAAGCCGATCGCGATGCGGTACCAGCCGAACGGCGTGAACCCGATCCGCCCGATCACCGCCAGCACCAGCCGGATGGTCAGCAGCGCCACCACGAAGGCGGCCGTGAAGCCCACGGCGATCTGCCCTATCCCATCGATCTCCAGCTCGTTGCGCGCCTTGAACAGGCTGTACACCGTCGCGGCCAGCATGGTCGGGATGGCGAGGATGAAGCTGAACTCCGCCGCCGTCCGGCGCTCCACCCCGATCACCAGCGCGGTGATGATGGTCGCCCCCGAACGCGAGGTACCGGGGATCATCGCCAGCACCTGGCCGAACCCGATCAGCAGCGCCGCGAGCGGCCCGATCTCAGGGACCGAGCGGATGCTGCCAACCGGCTTGATGCGCTCGATGACGATGATGGCCACACCACCGATGATCAGGGCAAAACAGACCACCCAGGGGTTGAACAGCATGCTGGTGATGAAGCCATGCAGCGTCGCGCCGATCACCAGGGCAGGGGCGAAGGCCAGTGCGAGGTTGATCAGGTAGAACCGCTCGATCCCGTTGCGCTACAGCCCGTTGGTCAGCCGCAGCAGCAGGTCCCGGTAGACCACGATCACCGCGCAAACGGCGCCCAGCTGGATCGCGATCTCGAACACCTTGCCCGGCGG
>JBKJNV010000265.1:0-3202 GCA_046593435.1 Roseomonas sp. | reverse complement strand
CTTCCTCGACGCGTTTGAAAAGCGCGGCATCCGGCCGACCCTGTCGTGCAACGCCTCCGTCTGCGTCGAATACCCGCGCGTCGCGGCCGCCGCTCGCGATGCCGGCTGGGACTTCATGGGCCACGGCTTCGACCAACTGCCGACACACCGAGTCGAAGACCAGCGCGGCATGATCTTCCGCAGCGTGGACACCATTGCGGGATTCACTGGTGCGCCCGTGCGCGGCTGGCTCGGGCCGGGCCTGACCCAGACGCTGGACACGCCCGATCTGCTCGCGGAGGCAGGCATCCGCTACATGGGTGACTGGCCGGTCGATGACCGGCCGTGCCGCGTCGCGACCGCGCATGGCCCGATCATCGCCCTGCCCTATCCGGTCGAGCTCAACGACATCCCCGTGGTGATGATCCAACACCATGACGAGGATGCGCTGCCCCGCCGCGCCGCACTCGCCGCCGCGCGGCTGCTTGCGGAAGCGGAGGGCGGTGGGGCGCGCATCATGGGGTTCGCGATCCATCCCTATATCAGTGGCGTGCCGCACCGCATCGCGGCGCTGGAAGCGATGCTGGACGCCTTGGCGGCGCTGCCGGGCGTGGTGTTCATGCAAGGCGGTGCATTGCTCGACTGGTATCTCACGAGCGAAGACCGGAGCTAGCCCCGCCGCAACCGCCGCGATGCAATGGCGCCGCGCTCGCCTTCATGCGGCGCTTCACCCTCACCGCCGCACGCGCCTGTGCGGGTCACCCCGCTGGCCAGGCCATCGCCCGGCCATCGGGGGAGGAGATTCATGCACCGATGACCGTACCCGCCACGCCCGGGTAGCCATGACACGAAGGTTGCGCTGCTGGTGCAGGGTACGGCGATGCACCTTAGACCGTCGTCGACGCACCCTGGCCGGTCCGACGCCGCGAAACCGGTGCCCTCACCGTCTGACGCCGATCTCCCGGTGCTGGCTGTGGATTCCGCCACCGATGTCATCGCCGACCTGACCCTCGGTATGGGCCAGGTCGTTCATGACTATCTTGCCCAGGCTAAGGGCTAAGGGGCGGACTGCGCCGCCCGGTCTACTTGGTGATGCGCGGCCCGCCGCCCGCGACGGGCGGTGAAGATCCGCCACCCTGCCAAACCTCTCGGATACGTTCGAGGACCGGCGCGGTCGCCGCAGTGTTCTCCCCGGCCACGGTGAGGACAACCACGCCAGGCCCGGGCACGCAGTAAGCGGTGATCAGCGTGCTGCCATCACTGGGTTCGGCGCCGATGGAGGAGGTGCCGGTACCAAGGATGCGGTAGCCGGCCCGCTCCAGCACTTCCCGCGCGCGCTGGTGGCAGGCGGGCATCGACGTGTTCGCCTGGATGGAGAAATGTATCTGGCTTACGCCATAGGCCCCGACGGGTAGTGCCGGCAGGGCAAGCAAGCCCGCGAGGGCCGCAAGGCTGGCAATACGCAAGACCGATCCTCCCGTTGGATGAGCCATCAGACTAGAACTTCGTCGCAGAACTTGGGAAGGGGTCAGTACGTTATATCTTCGTTTGCTTGACCAACCGGCGGGCGAGCGCGTACCCCAGCACGCCAGCGACCGGCCCGGCCGGCAGCACAAGCAGCCAACCGGCATGAGCTCCCTGGCTGACCATTCCCAGGCCGATGCCAAGCATGAGGCCGCCGGTGAGGCTGCCGACGACGCCTGAAGTCAGGCCGAGGATGAGGATGTCTTCACGCGGGACCATGCTACTCAGGTGCCGCCCCTTGGATGGTTTGACAAGGGGGTGAGGGGGCGTTTGACAGGGGATGCGGTGCAGGCTAGGCACCCGTCTCTTCTCGGGAATGTGGACGGGCTGGGGCGACGCCATGGGCGTGTACCAGCGGCCCGCGCCCTCCGCGGTTCATCCTGAACCATGGACTACCGGGACAATAGCGATGCACGAGCCGGCGCAATATCCGGATCGGGGTGATCGCACCTTGATAAAGGATCACGCGCATGACGAAGCGCGCGGAAAGCAAATACAAGATCAATCGCCGCCTTGGTGCCAACTTGTGGGGCCGTGCCAAAAGCCCGGTCAACAAGCGCGAATACGGCCCCGGTCAGCACGGCCAGCGACGCAAGGGCAAGCCGACCGATTTCGGCATCCAGCTGATGGCGAAGCAGAAGCTGAAGGGCTACTACGGCAACATCGGCGAGAAGGCCTTTCGCAAGTACTATGAGGAAGCCGTGCGCCGGAAGGGCGACACTTCCGAGAACCTGATCGAGCTGCTGGAGCGCCGGCTGGACGCGGTGGTCTACCGCATGAAGTTTGCGGTCACGCCCTTCGCCTCGCGCCAGTTCGTCAACCACGGCCATGTCACGGTGAACGGCAAGAAGCTGAACATTCCGTCCTACATCGTGAAGGACAATGACGTGATCGAGGTCAAGGAGACCTCCAAGCAGTTGGCCGCGGTGCTGGACGCCTCCCAGAGCGGCGAGCGCGAGGTGCCGGAGTATATCGAGGTGGATCACCGGGCGATGAAGGGCAAGTACCTGCGCGCGCCGAAGCTTTCCGATGTTCCCTATCCGGTGCAGATGGAGCCCAACCTGGTGGTCGAGTTTTACTCGCGCTGATCGGGCTTGAGGTTAGTGGAACGCCGGCGAGGGCAACCTCGCCGGCGTTTCGCGTTTCGGGGAATGGTCTGGTCAGATAAGGCAGCCGCAGTCGGGGTCAGGCGGTCTCCAAAAGCGGCGAGACAGGGAGGGTGGTGGAGGCGTGTCTTCGGGGCGGAACTTGCCCCGCGCATCCGCATCCCGCGCGTCCCACCCAACGACGGTCTGGCGCAGGTCTGGTGAGACGATCGCGCGCCACGCGGCAAAGGCAAGCTGAACGAGCCTTTGATGGTGGTCCCTGCCTCGACGTCCCGTGCTTTGTTCGGCAGCTGGGGAGCGCGGGGCTCGCGGCCTTATGCCTCGGCTTTGTGGGGGACGCCTTTTTCGGTGAACAGCGTGGTCAGTTCGCCGGCCTGGAACATCTCGGTGACGATGTCGCAGCCGCCGACGAACTCGCCGGCCACGTAGAGCTGCGGGATGGTGGGCCAGTTGCTGAACGCCTTGATGCCGTCACGGATCTCGCCGTCTTCGAGGACGTTCACGCCCTTGAACGGGACACCCACGTGGGAGAGGATCTGCACCACGCGGGCGGAGAAACCGCATTGCGGGAAGACCGGCGTGCCCTTCATGAA
>JBKJNV010000242.1:0-2658 GCA_046593435.1 Roseomonas sp. | reverse complement strand
GCGCGCCACGGCACCGAGCCTCGGCCAGGTGCCGCGGAAGAACTGGGCCGCTTCATCCGACAGGAGACGGAGAAGTGGGCGCCGATCGTGCGCGCCACTGGCGCCAACCCCAACTAGCGCGGGCGCACCGGCCGGCCTGTCTCGTCAGAGGATGAAGGCTTTGGCCGCTGCGTCATACTCGCCATAGCCGAGCATGGTGCGAAGCTCGGCCGATGGCATGGCCTCAGGCGTCTCCGCCTGGCCCGAGAGCAGGGCCGTGAGCCCCGCCTTCATCCCAGCAGCGGCCGGCGAGAGCATCCCCGTCGGATAGGTGCCGATCTTGAAGCCCAGCGCCGCTGCCTGGTCGCGCGTCGGCGTGGCCCGCGCACCGCCTGGCGAGAGCACGGCGAAGGAAGGCCGGCCGGCCGCGGCATCGACCGCGCGACGTATCTCCGCATCATCGGCCGGGCTGTCGAGGAACAGGATGTCCGCCCCCTCCTCCACATACATCGCGATGCGCGCCACCGCTTCGTCGATGCCCTGTGTGGGGCGGCAATCGGTGCGCGCCAGGATCAGGATGCCGCTCGCCTTCGCGGCCTGCACCGCGGCGCGGATCTTCATCCGTGCCTCATCGCGCGGCAGGCAGGGCTTGCCCGCCGCGGTCAGCGCACGCGGCGTGATCTTGTCCTCGATCAGGATCGCGGCCGCACCCGCGCGGCCATAGGCGGCGACAGTCCGCATCACGTTCATGGCATTGCCGTAGCCATGGTCGCCATCGGCCAGGATGAGCGTTGCGGGTGCCGCGTTGTGCACCATGGTGAAGCTGTCGAACATCTCGCCGAAGGAGATCAGGTCGAGGTCGGGCCCGCCGAGCCTGCTGGCCGCCACGCAGGAGCCGGAGAGGAAGGCCGTCGGAAATCCCGCCCCCGCGGCGAGCTTGGCCGAAAGCCCGTCCCAGACGGCGGGCATGGTGACGAAGCCGGGTTTCTGGAGCAGCGCACGCATGCGTTCGGGTGCGGTCATGACAGGTTTCCTCCTAGTCTTCAGAGCACAGCCTAGGAGCGATTCCGTGCCGCGCCTAGGCGGCGGGCAGCCGGATCACAAACCGCGCACCGGTAATCTGGCCCTGCGCGTCGCGCCGGTTCTCGGCGCTGATCCGACCGCGCAGCCCCTCCACGATCTGGCGGCTGATCGACAAGCCCAGTCCGGAATGCTGGCCGAACCGCTCCCCGGTCGGTCGTTCGGAATAGAAGCGTTCGAAGATGCTCTCCAACTTATGGTCCGGTATGCCCGGCCCATCATCCTCGACCGTGATCTCCACCACCGCGCCAGTCGCGCGCGCCCCCACACGAACGCGGCCATTCTCAGGGCTGAAGGACAGCGCATTGCCCAGTAGGTTGCGGAACACCTGTACCAACCGCCCCTCCACGCCACGCACGATCAGCCCTTCGGACGGCGCGTCCAGCGCCACCTCGGGGTCGGCATCGCCCTTGCGCGTGGCGTTGTGCAATTCGGCCAGCGTGGCCAGGATGGGCGCGACATCAACCGGCGAGGTCACTGTCCGCGACAGCTCGGCATCCACTCGGCTGGAATCCGAGATGTCGCCGATCAGCCGGTCCATCCGCACCGCATCCTCCGAGATGATCGCGAGCAGACGCTTCTGCGCCTCGGGGTTCTCGATCCTGCGCAGGGTTTCGATGGCGCTGCGCACACTGGTCAACGGGTTGCGCAGCTCATGCGCCACATCGGCGGCGAAACGCTCATTGGCATCGATCCGGCCCCACAGCGCGCTCGCGGAGTTCTGCAGATCGCGCGCGAGCACCCCGATCTCGTCATCACGCGCCATCAGCGTCTCCGGCACGGTATTGGCACGGCCCTCGCCCTCGCGCATGCGGACCGCCGCCCGCGCCAACTCCAGCATCGGGGTTGCGATCGTGCGCGCGAGGAACAAGGACAACGCCACCGTGAGGATCAGCGCCGTACCGAACAGCATCAGGACCGAGGCGCGGATCTCCTGCAGGCGCTGGTCAACATCCCGCGCCTCCCGTGTCAGCAGCACGATCGCGACACTCTGCCCCGCACGCCGCGCCGGCTCCGCCACCGAAACCAGCAGCCGGCCATCGCCGGTGCGGCGGATGTAGGGCGTGACGCCACCCTCCAGCGCAATGCGCAGCTCCTCACGCCGCTCAGGGCCCAGGTCAGGCTGCCAATCGAAAGACGGCGCATCGGGATTGGGGTCCACCACGCTCGGCTGGCCGCGAAACCCCCGCGGCAGGAATTGCAGCAGCTGGTCATAGATGCCAGCCACCGTCGCATTCACCGCGCCACGCGCCTCTGGCGGCGGCAAGGGCTCCGTCACCACGGCGCCGCCAGCACTCTCCCGCACCCGGCTATCGGCCACAACCAGGCCGGTGATGTCGAAAACCTTCGCCTGCGTGTTCGGCGAAGGCTCCACCAGGCGGCGCAACAACGGCCGCGCCATATCCGGCACCAGCACCGCGCGGTCATTCTCGATCCGCACCGCCGCCTCGCCAATACCGGCCGCGTAAATGCGCGCCTGCGTCCGCAGCCCCTCGATCTCGGCCGCCATCAGGCCATCCTGGTACTGATCCAGATACAACAACGACGCCGCCAACAACGCCGGCGGCAAAGCATTGAGCAACAAAATGCGCCGCAACA
>JBKJNV010000190.1:0-7679 GCA_046593435.1 Roseomonas sp. | reverse complement strand
CACCGACGAAGCGCCGGGCGAGGTGTTTTTGTACCAGGGCCGGTCCTACAAATCCTACCGCGGCATGGGCAGCCTGGGCGCGATGGCGCGCGGCTCCGCCGACCGCTACTTTCAGGCCGAGGTGCAGGACAGCCTCAAGCTGGTGCCCGAGGGCATCGAGGGCCGGGTTGGCTACAAGGGCCCCGTCGCCACCGTGGTGCACCAGATGGTGGGGGGCTTGCGCGCCGCGATGGGCTACACGGGCAACGCAACCATCGCCGAGATGCAGCGCAACGCCAGGTTCCGCCGCATCACCAATGCCGGCCTGCGCGAAAGCCATGTGCATGACGTGGCCATCACCCGCGAAGCGCCGAATTACCGCCAAGACTGACCCAAGTCCCAAAAATAAAAGAAAGGGGTCTGGGGAAATTCGTTTCCCCAGTCTTACTTACGCCATGACCCCCGCCGCCCGACTCGCCGCCGTTGCCGAACTTCTTCAGGCCATCGAGGCCTCCCCGCGTCGCCCGGCCGACGCCACCGCCAATGATTTCTTCCGCGCCCGGCGCTTCATCGGCGGTGGTGACCGGCGCGTCGTCGCCGACACGCTCTGGTCCATCATTCGCCAGCGGCTGCGGCTGGACTGGCACCTGCGCCAGGCGCGCTCCGACCCCTCCGCGCGCCTGCTGCTGGCCGCCTACCTGATCATCGCCGAAGGCCGCGGCATGGCCGCGATCGAGGCGATCTTCGCCGGCGGTAAATTCGCCATGGAACCGCTCGATGCGCGCGAACGCCGCGTGCTCGCCGCCCTTCTCGGCAAGTCGCTGGTCGAATCCGCGATGCCCGCCCCCGTCGCCCTCAACCTGCCCGACTGGGCATACCCGCTGTTCCTCGCCCGCTTTGGCGAAACCCTGTCCGCCGAGATGGCCGCCATGGAGCAGGGCGCCCCGCTGGATTTGCGCGCCAACCTGCTGCGCACCACGCGCGACGCCGCCGCGGTGGCCCTGGCCGGCGAGGGCGTGGCCACCACACCCACGCCCTTCTCGCCGTGGGGCCTGCGTGCCGAGGGCCGCAAGCCTGTCAGCAATACCGAGGCCTTCAAGGCCGGCCTGATCGAGATCCAGGATGAGGGCAGCCAGCTCATCGCGCTGTTGACCGATGCCCGGCCCGGCATGCGCGTTGCCGATTTCTGCGCCGGTGCGGCCGGCAAGACACTTGCGCTCGCAGCGACCATGGAAAACCGCGGCCGCATCACCGCCTGCGATACCTCGAACGTGCGCCTCGAAGGCGCGGTCCGCCGCCTCCGCCGCGCCGGGGTCGATAATGTCGAGCGGCACCTGCTCGAACCCGGCGACAAATGGACCAAGCGCCGCGCCGGCAGTTTTGATCGCGTGCTGGTCGATGCCCCTTGCACCGGTTCCGGTACCTGGCGGCGCAACCCCGATGCCCGCCTCCGCACCCGGCCCGAGGACCTCGCGGAGCTTGTGGCCCTGCAACAAGAAATCATCGACCGGGCTGCGGAATTGGTTCGACCCGGCGGGCGGCTGGTATACGCTACTTGTTCCCTGTTCACCGATGAGAATGAGGGCCAGATGCTGGGCTTCCTCGAACGCCATCCGGATTTCAGCGTGCTCGCGGCCGATGCTCTTTGGGCCACGCTGCGCCCGGGCATCGCGCCGCCCTGCGCCGGCGCTTACCTGGCCACCAGCCCGGCGCAGCACGGCACGGATGGCTTCTTTGCCGCCGTGCTGGAGCGGCGTACCCCATGATCGCGATCCGGCGCGCCAGGCCCTCCGATGCCGGGGCAATCGGGGCGGTGCATGCCGAGGTCTGGCGCAACACCTATGCCGGCGTGCTGCCCAGCCAATACCTCTCGGGCCTTTCGCCCTTCCGCCTGGGCCAGGGGTATGAGCGCGGCATCCTCGACCGGAGGGAGGGGCATGCGGTGTTCGTGGCCGTGGCCAGCGGCAGCGACCTCACCCCAGGGCCGATGGGCGTGGAGGCGCAGGTGGTGGGCTTCGTCTCCGGCGGCCGCGCCCGACGCAACGCCATCGCCGCGGGCGAGGTGGAGACCATCTACCTGCTCGAGGATTGGCGCGACCGTGCCGTGGGTCGCCGCCTGATGCGCGCCATGGGGGCGCATCTGCGCGCCGTGGGCTGCGGCTCGGCCATGGTGTGGGTGTTGAAGGACAACCCGTCGCGCTGGTTCTATGAACGCCTCGGCGGCCGCGCGGCGGCGCGCGAGATGACGCGCTTCGCCGGCCAGAATGTCGAGCAGATGGCCTATGCCTGGGACCCCATCGAAGCGCTGCTTACCGCCACCGCGCCGGCGCCGGAGCGGTGAAGGAAGCCCCTGGTTCTTCCTTCACCGGCCGCACTTAGAATGGCTTGAAGCACGAACAAAAGCCGCAAAGCGGCGTTTGCCATACTCCGTCGGGAAGCCTCGGCAAACCGCAGGCTTCGCAGTTTCGTGGTTCGCTGCTCGAGAGTGCGGGGATGGGCATTGGTGTCTCCTGCCGGCGGGATGCGCCGGCACTGCCGGCGCATCCGTTCAGTCGTTGTGGGGCTGTGAATTCGTCAAGCGGCCCCGGGTTGCAAGGCGGCGGCGTCGATGACGTCGCCGGGTTCATCATCGATCCAGTCGATTGGGTCCCAATCGGCGTCGTCGATCCGGTCTATGTTCGGGCGAAGCACGGTCATCCCGCGCAGTCGCCGTCGCAGGCGCCATCGCCCGGGCCACAGTCCCCGTTGCAATCGCCGTCCACCGAGCCGCTCATCAGGTTGTATTCCATTGTAGTTCTCCATCTCCGCCAGCAGGATGCCGGGCGGTGAAGAGGGTGTAGAACTGCGATGGCCGTGCCGTCCGATAACTCAGCGATAACGCGCAAGGCGCCTCCCCCGGTGCTGCAGGATTACCCGTTTGGTCCACTCCTCGCGCGCTGGATGCAGCAAGGGTACGGACTATCGACGCAGCACGATGTGCGCGCATGGAGTTCCGTGCTCCTTTTGGAAGAGATGGGAGAAGCCCGACTAGGCAAGGACCGGCCGACTGAAGGGAGCCTACGACACTGGAGGAACGGGAACGCCAGGCCCCTTTTCGCGAACTGGGCAGCGCTTCGTTTGGCGCTCACGCGGCACATCCACTCAGCCTTCCGGCAGCGCTGGGTCGATCTCCTGGTCGCGAAATGGGAGGCTGCGCCGCGAGAAACAGCCGCCCGTCTCGAACTCTACAAATCGTTCGCACCTTACGCGGCCTCCATGGCGCCCCTCATGGATCATATGCAGGAGCAGTTCGACGACGACGTAGTTTTCGCCGAAACCGAAGCGCTGAAGCGCCTTCACAACACGGCACCATACCTTTTCGACGCCGCGCAGGAAGCTGCGCGTGAGCGCGCCCTCGGGCGCCATGAAGCAGCGCTGGCGGCCCTGTCCGCCGGCATGGAGCGTTTTGCCCCGAAGGTCTCCGACGCGCTGCAGCAACTCGACGCGTATTCCGACGTCCTGAGGCAACGGGCGATTCTGCGCGAGCAGATGGACGCGTACGAAGAGGCGGTCGCGGACATCAGCGAATCCCTGCGAATGATCGCATCGCACCGCACAGACGAAAAGGCGCGGCGAAAGCGAACGCTGTGGCGTCTCGTGAGTCGATATATCGAGACGATCGGGGAATCGGCCGATGCCTATCGCTACCTGCGTGACCTTGAGCGCGAGCACGGCAACGCACCGGTCGTCCCGTGGACGATCCTACTGAACCTCGCCGGAAGCTACGCGGAGGGTCGGCAGGTCTTCGATGAGATGGTGGCGGCGGCGGAGGCGGCGAAGGACGCCAGCCTCAAGCCCGACGTGGTGACGTGGTCCACGCTTGCGGGGAAGGTTGAGTCGATAGCAGATGCGCAAAACATCGCGCAGTTGTATGCGGACTATCCAAATGCCCCTCAGGGATTCTTTGTTAAACTGGTTGAGCGCTGTTCTAAATTTTTTCGTGGCGACGAGCTTCTGAGTTTCATGTTTTCAACCGCTGAAGCCAGCAAGCGTGGCTTTTCCTTCGTTGCGCTTGAGCCCGCGATCGTCGGATACCGTAAGTCCAAGCGTTTCGATGATGCCTTAAGGATCATCCTGCCCTTTCCGTGGCTTCCCGCCGCAGAGGCGTTCCTGCGCGGTTCGGAAGAGCGGAAGGCGGCGGCCGAGGCCTATTTCCTGCGATGTTTCGGCGGCGAGATCGTGCCGGATCACGCGCATCACGCTGCCTATGCCCTGTTCAAGCTCTATGCAGCCAACGGTCAGCCCGACGCGCAACGGCTATGGGCGGGGAGGGCGCTTGACCAGGCCGGGCAGCCGAAAAAGCGGATCGAGGAATTGAAGGCGTTCTTGAGCGACGGTCCCTCGGCGCCGCAGCAAAGAAGGTGAACCTATGGGTCACGCTTGCTCGCGACGGATTGCAGCAAGCCACTCCACCGCCGCCAGAGGCAGCGGCCTGGACGGCTTCACTTAATCGATCTGCGCTCCCGACGCACGCACCAGCGCCGCGTGCCGCGCGATCTCCTCGCGCAGATGCGTCGCCAGACGCTCCGGCGTGCCGCCGAGCACATCCATCCCCGCCGCCTCCAGCCGGCCCTTCGCCACCGGGTCGGCCAGCACCTCGTTGGCCAGCGTGTTCAGGCGCGCGACCAGCCCAGGCTCGGCTCCCTTGGGCAGCAGCAGCGCGAACCAGGTGCCGAAGACCAGCGCCGGCATCCCGAGTTCCGCCGTCGTCGGCACATCGGGCAATTGCCCGGCGCGGCGGTCGGACAGGATCGCGATCGGCACCACCTCGCCCGAGCGCACCTGCGGCGCCGCCCCCGTGACCAAATTGAACATCGCCTGGATGCGCCCCGAGAGCAGGTCCGTGCTCGCCCCCGCCGGCCCGGTATAGGGCACATGGGTCATCTCGGTGCCCGTCAGCGATCGGAACAGCTCGCCGGCCAGATGCATCGAGGAACCATTGCCGGTGGAGCCGAAATTGATCGCGCCGGGATTGGCGCGGGCATAGGCGGTGAACTGCTCCAGCGTCGTCGGCCCGAGCTGCCGGTTCACCACCAGCAGGTTCGGCACATTGCCGATCAGCACCACCGGTTCGAAGTCGCGCACCGGGTCAAACGGCAGGCTGCGATAGAGCGCCGGGTTGGTCGCCAGCGTCCCCGCCCAGGACCACAGGATGGTGTAGCCATCGGGTGCCGCCCGAGCCCCAGCCACCGCGCCGATATTGCCGTTTGCCCCGCCGCGGTTTTCCACCAGCACGCGCTGGGTCAGGCGCTTCTCCATCTCCTGGGCGAAGATGCGCGCGAGCGTGTCGGCCGTCCCGGCCCCGCCGGGTGCGGGGACGATGATGCGCACCGGCCTGCTGGGCCAGGGCTCGGGGCTGGGCTGGGCCTGGGCCATGGCCGGGGCGGTCATGGCGGCAAGCATTGCCAGGGTGGCGCGTCGGGTCAGGGTCATGGCTTGCCTCCGGGTGCTGGTCGGACGAAGGCTAAAGCATTATCGGATCCGTTGAATGCATCCGATCGCATTTCTGGTTCCGAAAACGACCCGGCCCCTGGCGCGAGATCCGACCCTGCGGACGGGGTCTGCTCTGGCGCGTGGTGGCGGGAAAGGGGGATGGCATGCGGCTCGCGGTGCTGGGGGCAGGGGCGGTGGGCCCGGCGTCGGCCGCGCTGGCGGCAGCGCGTGGGCATGAGGTTGCGCTGTGGTCGCCCTCCGGCCGCGGCACGGCGGGCATGGTCGGCGCCATCACCGCGGAAGGCGCGTTGGAGGGGCTTTATCCGCTGCGCATCGCGGGCAACCTGGCCGATGCGCTTACCGGTGCCGAGGCTGTTCTGCTCGCGGTGCCGGCCTATGCCTTCGCGGATTTGCTGCCGCCCATCGCGGACCATCTCACACAGCCGCTGCTGATCGCCCCGGCGGCCTCCCTCGCACCGCTGGCGCTGCGCGCGATGTTGGCCGAGAGAGGCCGCGCAGCTCCGCCCATCGGGGCGATGTCCACCACGCCTCTCACCGCGCGGCGCCTCGGGCCGGACCGCGTGCGCATCCTGGGCATCCGCGCGGCGGTGGACATGGCGGCCCTGCCCGAGGATGCGGCGCCGGCCATGGCTGCGCTCGCAACCGCATTGTTCGGTCATGCGAGCCCCACGGGGGGCTCTGTCGTGCAGGCGGCCATTGGCAATGCCAACCCGATCATCCACGCCGCACTCGCGCTCACCAACACCACGCGCATCGAATGCGCCGAGGCCTGGCCGCAATACGGCATGATGACGCCCGCCACCTGCCGCCTGATGCTGGCCATGGCCGCCGAGCGCGCCGCACTCGCCGCAACACTCGGCGTGGCGGTCCCTTCCCTGGAGCAGTCGCTGCACCGCGCCACCGGCGTCCCGCTCGGCCCGCTGCACGCGATGGCGCAGGCGATCGCGCGGGGTGCCGGCGCCGTGCCCGGCCCGACCGACCCCAATACACGCTACATCACCGAGGATGTGCCCTATGGCCTCGCCGTCGCCCTCTGGCTCGCGCGCCGGCGCGATGTCGCCATGCCCGTGACCGATGCCGTGGTCACCGCGCTGGAGACGCTATGGGGCCGCGATCTGCGCGCCAACCCGCTGCTGGAGGGCCTGGCCTTCGACTGAGGTAACCATCGCCGCGCTGCCCTACGGCGCATGGCGTTCCACCCGCCCCGCCTCAGCGCCCCAGCACCCCGCGGCACGCCGCCGGCAACTCCGGCGCCGGCCCAGGCGCGCGCGGGGCTGGCCGCCGCGCCTCCTCGGTGAGCCACCAGGCCAGGCTCGCATCGCAGCCATCGCCCTGAGGCGGTGGCGCGATGCCGCGACACTCGGGCTGGTCGGCCGGGCAGCGCATGCGCAGGTGCATGTGGCTGTCATGCCCGCGCCACGGGCGAACGGTGCGCAGCCAGGCCTCGCCCCGGTGCATCCGGCACAGCCCACGCTTGATGCCGTGGTTGACCAGCACACGGTCGATCCCCGGCAACTCCGCCGCCATGCGGATCAGCGCCGCGTGGCGCGGCGCGAACCGCGCCGGGTCCACATCGCTCTCATCTGCCAGCACCAGCGACATCTCCCGGATCGTCTCGCGCTGCGCAGCCGGCACCAGCGGCTTGGGACCAAGGTCGAGCCACACATCCGCGTCTAGCCCGGCCTGGTGGCTTGAATGCCCATAGGGCATCGGCCCGCCGCGCGGCTGGCTGAGATCGCCGATCCACAGATCGGGCAGGCCCGCCGCGCGCGCCTGCCGCCCCAGCGTCTCAACCGCGGCGATGGTGACGGGGTGGCCCCAGTGCCGGTTGCGCGACAGCCGCACGGCCTGGAAGCCCGGGCCCTCATGCGGCAGCGCCACCGCGCCGGCGATGCAGCCCAGCCCGGTGCTGCCGGTGATGCGCGGCGGCCCCGCCAGCGGCTCGCGCACGGCCGCCCATTCCGCGGCGGTCTGCGCGCGTAGCTCCGGTGCGATCGCGCCAAGAGCGAGCACTATGACAGGCAGGAAACAAATACGTGTGGTGAGCCGCAGCATCTTGCCCATGAAGCCTTCTTCGCCGATCTGAGGCGTATGGCACAGTATCTGGTTACCGGCGGCGCCGGCTATGTCGGCAGCCATTGCGTCCTCGCGCTGCGCGCGCGCGGCGACAGCGTGGTGGTTCTGGACGACCTCAGCCAGGGCCATCG
>JBKJNV010000667.1:0-5298 GCA_046593435.1 Roseomonas sp. | reverse complement strand
TCGGCGTGCCGACATCCCAGGTCGATATCGTGCATGGCGACACGGCCAAGGTGCCGTTCGGGATGGGCACCTATGGCAGCCGGTCCATGGCGGTGGGCGGGTCCGCGATGATGAAGGCGATGGACAAGATCGTCGCCAAGGCGCGGCGGATCGCGGCCCACCTGATGGAGGCCTCGGTCGATGACGTCGAGTTCGACCGTGGGACGTTCCGGGTGGCCGGCACCGACAAGACCAAGGCCTGGGCCGAGATCTGCCTGACCGCCTATGTCCCGCACAACTACCCGATCGAGGAGCTGGAACCGGGCCTGGACGAGACCGCCTTCTACGACCCGAAGAACTTCACCTATCCGGGCGGCTGCCACATCGCCGAGGTCGAGATCGACACCGACACCGGCCAGGTCGCGATGGTGAACTTCACCGCCGTGGATGATGTGGGCCGCGTCATCAACCCGATGATCGTCGAGGGCCAGGTCCAGGGCGGCGTGGCGCAGGGCATCGGCCAGGCGCTGCTGGAAGCCTGCCTTTATGACGACCAGGGCCAGCTCGTCTCGGGCTCCATGATGGACTACACCATGCCGCGCGCGGATGACCTCGCGCCGTTCAGCGTGGCCACGCACGTCACGCTGTGCACGCACAATCCGCTGGGCGTGAAGGGCTGCGGCGAGGTGGGCGCGATCGGCTCGCCGCCGGCGGTCATCAACGCGGTGGTCGATGCGCTGCGCGATTATGGCGTGCGGCACCTCGACATGCCCGCGACAGCGCCCAAGATCTTTGCCATCATGCAGGGCGGCCAGAAGATGGCGGCCGAATAGCAATCGCGCGGTCCCTGCTTCAGCCGCCATCCGATACGGAGAAAAGCCATGTATGATTTCACCTATCACAAGCCTTCCTCGGTCGCGGATGCCGTCGCTCTGCTGGCGGCGGACCCGGACGCGAAGCCGATCTCGGGCGGGCACACGCTGCTGCCCGCACTCAAGCACCGGCTGAACAAGCCTTCTGCCCTGATCGACCTCTCCGGCATCGCCGAGATGCGGGGCATCCGGCGTGAGGGCAATGCCATCATCATCGGCGCGCTGACGCGCCATGCCGAGGTCGCGACCAGCGCCGCGGTAAAGGCGGCCATCCCGGTGTTGGCGCATGTCGCCGCCCATATCGGCGACACGCAGGTGCGCAACCGCGGCACCATCGGTGGCTCCGTTGCCAATAACGACCCCGCGGCGGACTACCCGGCTGCGGTGCTGGGCCTGGGTGCGACCATCCACACCTCCAAGCGGACCATCGCCGCGGATGATTTCTTCCTGGGCATGTTCATGACCGCGCTGGAGGAAGGCGAGCTGCTGACCGGGGTAAGCTTCCCGATCCCCGAAAAGGCCGGCTATGCCAAGCTGAAGAACCCCGCCTCGCGCTACGTCATGGCGGGCGCGCTGGTCTCCAAAGGCCCGATGGGCGTGCGCGTCGCCATCAACGGCGCCGGCCCCTGCGTGTTCCGGCAGGCGGCGATGGAAGCCGCACTTTCGGCGAATTGGTCGGCAGATGCGGTGGGCGCGATCAAGCAGGCGGCTGATGGCTTGAACGCCGATATTCACGGTAGCGCCGAATATCGCGCGCATCTGGTAAGCGTGATGGCGAAGCGGGCGGTCATCAACGCCGGCTGACCAAGCCGGCACGGTTGCGTTCAGGGCCAGGGGACATACCCCTGGCCCTTTCGCATTTCAGCCGTCTGCGCGGATGCCGAGCTGCCGTACCAGCGGCTGCAGCAGTGTTCTCTGTTCCTGCAGCAGCGCTGCGAAGGCGGCGGGGCCGCGCGGATCGGTCTCGATGCCGATGATGCCCAGGCGCTCGCGCATCTGCGGCGTGGCGAGGCCGATCTCCATTTCCGCCACAAGGCGTTGGACGATGGCGGCCGGCATGTTGGCCGGACCCATCAGCCCGTTCCAGCCGCCGATGCCATAGCCCGTCACACCCGTGGCCTCGGCCAGGGGGGGTACCCCCGGCATGAGCGCCGTGGGCCGCGGCAGGCTCTGCCCAAGGGCGCGCAAGGAGCCCTGCTGCACCAGCGCCGCGGCGCCGGCCGGTGTTTCCATCCCATAATCGACGGTGCCACTGAGCAGGGAGGTCATGGCGGCACCGCTGCCTTGGAAGGGAACGTGCAGGACGTTCACGCCGGCCATCGCGTTGAACACTGCGCAGACCAGGTGCTGGGTGCCGCCGGTGCCCGATGAGGCGAAGGTGTATTTGCCGGGCTCGGCGCGCAGGCGAGCGATGAACTCGGCGCCATTGGCGGCGGGGAAGTCGCGGCGCACGACCAGCAGGAAAGGCGAGAGCCCGAAGGCGATGATCGGGGTCAGGTCGGTCTCGGGGTTGTAGGGTGTGCGCTGGACCAGGGGCGCGAAGGTGATGGGACCGCCCGAGGCCGAGAGCAGGGTGTAGCCATCGGGGGGTGATTTCACGACCAGGTCGGTGCCGATCATCCCGGTCGCGCCCGGGCGATTATCGGGCACGATGGGCTGGCCGAGGCGTTCGGACAGGAAGGCGGCGACCAGGCGCCCGATCAGGTCCGTCGCCTGCCCCGGCGGCCACGGGATCACCATGCGCAGTGGCCGATTAGGCCAGGGCGCCTGTGCGCTGGCGCTTGCGGCCAGCGCGATTGCCGGCATGGCGAGTCCGAGTGTGCGGCGCTGGATCATGTGCATCCTCCCGATTTTTCGGAAGCTTGCTTGAAATCCGAAGCGCCGCCCAGAAGTTTGATGCCGGTCGCCCAGCCAGCCCAATAGACAAAAATAAAAGAAAGGGGTCCGGCGAAATTCCTTTCCCCGGCGCTTACTTGTTGATCGCTTCCCAAATCCGCTCCGGCGTCGCCGGCATGTCGATGTGCCTGCCCCCGAGCGCATCGGAGATGGCGTTCATCACCGCCGGCAGCGACCCCGCGCATCCTGCCTCACCGCACCCCTTGGCCCCGAGCGGGTTGGTCTTGGCGGGCACCGCATGGCTGAGGAAGCCGAAGTTCGGCAAGTCATCGGCGCGCGGCAGCCCGTAATCCATGTAGGTGCCGGTCATCAGCTGCCCATCCTCGGAATAGGCCACGCGCTCATGCAGCGCCTGGCCGATGCCTTGGACGATGCCGCCATGCGCCTGGCCGGCGACCAGCATGGGGTTCACGATCACCCCGAAATCATTCACCGACAAATAGCGGTCGAAGGTGACGATGCCGGTCTCGGGGTCGATCTCGACTTCGCAGATGTGGCAGCCATTGGGGAAGGCCATCGGCGCCTGGTCGAAGACGTGGCGGACGTTCAGCGCCGACACACCTTCCGCGTCGCGCAGCTTGCCGGCGAGGTCCATGATGTCGATGCCGCGGTCGGTCCCCGCGATGGTGAAGCGGCCATTGCTAAACTCGATGTCCATGGGTGCTGCTTCGAGAAGCTCGGCGCTGGCGCTACGCCCCTTCTCGATGACCAGGTCGGACGCCTCGACGATCGCGGCACCCGAGGCCATCAGCGATTTGGAGCCGCCCGTGCCGCCGCCGGCAATCAGCTCGTCGGAATCACCCTGGTGCAGGCGGATGGAGGCAAAGGGCACGCCGAGACGGGAATGCAGCACCTGGGCAAAGGCGCTCCAGTGGCCCTGGCCATAGTCCAGCGTGCCGGTGATGATTGTCACCGTGCCGTCCTTTTCGAAGCGCAGCTCGCCCTGTTCCTTCGATGGCGGGGCGGTGCATTCGAGGAAGTTGCCGATTCCGCGCCCACGCAGCTTGCCGGCGGTTTTGCTGGCGGCGAGGCGCGCGGGGTAGCCGGCCCAATCCGCGGCTTCCAGTGCCTTGTCGAGCAGGGCCGAGAAATCGCCACCATCATAGGTGGAGCCCGCGGCGGTGGCGTAGGGGAACTGGTCGGGCCGGATGTGGTTGAGCTTGCGCAGCGCGATGGCGTCGCGGCCCGTCTCGCGCGCGGCGGTCTCGATCAGCCGCTCCATGAAGTAGTTGCCCTCGGGGCGGCCGGCGCCGCGATAGGCGGAGACGGGGGTGGTGTTCGTCACGATGCAGCGCGTGGCCACCTCGATCAGCGGCGTGGCGTAGTTGGACTGCACGTTCTTCACGAAATTGCCCGTGCCCATCAGCGGCGCCACGGTGGCAAGATAGCCGCCCATGTTCGCGAAGCTGGTCAGGCGCACAGCGAGGAATTTTCCTGTCGCGTCCAGCGCCAGTTCGGCCACGACCTCATGGTCGCGGCCGTGCTGGTCGGACATGAAGGCGCCGGAGCGGTCATCGGTCCATTTCACGGCGCGGCCGAGCAGCTTGGCCGCGTGCAGGCAGCACAGGTATTCCGGGTAGGCAGAGGCCTTCATCCCGAAGCTGCCGCCTACATTGCCGGTCAGGATGCGGACCTTGTCGGTCGGCACCTTGAGGATGTCGTTGGCCATCTGCGCCCGCAGGCCGAACACGCCCTGGCTGCCGACATGGAGCGTGTAGCGCCCGGTCGGGGCGTCGTATTCGCCGATGGCGCTGCGCGGTTCCATCGCGCAGACGACCAGGCGGTTGTTGCGGATCGATAGCCGGGTCACATGCGCGGCGGCGGCAAAGGCGGCGGCAGTCTTGTCGCCGTCGCCATACTGGAAATCGAGCACCTGATTGCCCGGGATGTGGTCATAGAGCTGGGGCGCGCCGGGTGCGGCGGCGGCGGAAGCGAGCGTGACCGCAGCAAGGCTCTCGATGTCGAGTTCCACAGCTTCGGCGGCGTCGCGGGCGGCGAGCTTGGTCTCGGCGACGACGAAGGCCACCGGGTCGCCCACGAAGCGCACCTTGTCGATGGCGAGCGAGGGGCGCTCGATGTTAAGCAGCGGCGATCCGTCGCGGTTCTTCAGCGGCAGGGCGCAGCGCATCGCGCCGTAGCCGGCCTCCACCAGATCCTGCCCCGTAAGCACCAGCAGCACGCCCGGCATTGCGCGGGCGGCATCGGTGTTGATGCCCTTGATGACGCCGTGCGCGTAGGGGCTGCGCACAATGACGCACCAGGCTTGACCCGAGACGGCCATATCGTCGGTGTAGCGACCCTCGCCGCGTAGCAGATGCGGGTCCTCCTGGCGTTTGACCGGCTGGCCGATGCCGAATTTCATCCACGTGGGGTCGGCCAGGTTGGTGTCGGGCATAGGGGAGCTCTCGGTTGTTCGCTGCGTTGCGGTAGAGGTTAGGGTGTTGCGCGAATGGCGCAACCCAGGGGGGCCGGCGATGACGCTCATGGTGATCGGGTCCTACAACCGCGACCTTGTGCTGCGCGTGCCGCATCTGCCGGCAGCCGGGGAGAC
>JBKJNV010000171.1:0-6411 GCA_046593435.1 Roseomonas sp. | reverse complement strand
GTTTAAACGTGAGGAGAGACGCAATGAGCCTCAAGAAGGCCCTTCTGGCCGCGACCATGTTGGCGCTGCCGCTCGCGGCACAGGCCCAGCCTGTGACCGGACTCTACATCGGCGCTGGAGCCGGCCTGAACATCCTTCAGAGCGCGAAGGATGCCGGTGTCGAGGTCAGCACCGACCCAGGCTATGTCGGCGTCCTCAGCGTCGGCTTCGGCTTCGGCAACGGCCTCCGCCTCGAAGTGGAAGGCAACTACCGCAGCAACGACGTGGACCGCATCCAGGCCGGCGCCGCGCGCTTCAGTGCGGGTGGCTCGGTTACCTCCTACGGCGTGATGGTCAACGCGCTGTATGAGTTCGCGCTCGGCCCCGTGCAGCCCTATGTCGGCGTCGGCGTCGGCTACATCTTCCACGACTATGACGTCCGTGGCCGCTCGGGCACCACCGTCCGCACGATCAGCAATGATGATGGCAACTTCGGCTTCCAGGCCATCCTCGGCGCCGCTTTCCCGATCGCGGCCGTCCCCGGCCTGGCCCTGACCGCCGAGTACCGCTTCCTCGGCACGCTCGGCCATGAGCTGTCGGGCACCACGCGCGTCGGCGCCGGTCCGGTCGTCCGCACCACCTTCGATGCGGATAACTACAATCACTCGCTGCTCATCGGCCTGCGCTACAACTTCGGCCAGGTTGCGCGCCCGGTTGCGCCGGCAGCGGTTGCGCCGGCCGGCACGGCCCGCACCTACATCGTGTTCTTCGACTTCAACCGTTCTGACCTGACCGAGCGTGCTCGCCAGATCATCGCGGAAGCGGCGTCGGCCTCCACCTCGGTCGCCTCCACCCGCATCGAAGTCGCCGGCCACGCTGACCGTTCGGGCACGCCCGCCTACAACCAGGGCCTGTCGGAGCGCCGCGCCAACACCGTGGCGGCCGAGCTGGTCCGCCGCGGCGTGAACCGCAGCAACATCGCGATCAGCGCCTTCGGCGAGACCCGCCCGCTGGTCCCGACCGCCGACGGTGTGCGCGAGCCGCAGAACCGCCGCGTCGAGATCGTCCTGCGCTAAGTATCGCGGGGCCTCACGGCCAAAGGCTACGGGAAGGCGTCCGGGAAACCGGGCGCCTTTCTGCATTTCGAGATAGTTTCCTATTTCGCACAGCAACTTCTCGTGCGGTGGTGAACGAAGCGCGGTGTCTCGCGTTCTTTGTTCGCGGTGTGAATAAACGCACCGACCACATGTCTTGAGGAGATTACTATGCGGATGAGGACCGGCCTTCTGGCCGCCACCATACTGGCAGCGCCAATGGCGGCGCATGCCCAGCTATTCCCCGCGCCGGCCTACTCGCCGACCCGGGGCGTCTATATCGGCGCCGGTGCCGGTGCGAACTGGATGCTCGATTCGAAGGATAACGGCATTCGAATCCAGCATGAAAACCCCGGCTATGTCGGCGTGCTGTCGGTCGGCTACGGCTTTGGCAATGGCTTCCGTCTGGAAATCGAAGGCAGCGCCCGTTCCAATGATGGCCGCCGTGTCCGCGGCGCCGGCATCACCGGCAATCTCGAAGGTGAGACCCGCACCTACGCGGCGATGTTCAACGTGCTGTATGAACTGCCGATCAACATTCCCTTCGCGCGCCCTTATATCGGCGGCGGCATCGGCTATGCCTTCCAGTCCACCGACATCAACGGCAACTCCGGCCCGGGCAACCAAGGCCGCGGTCGCTTCACGCTTGATGATGAGAGCGGCAACTTCGCCTACCAGGGCATCGCCGGCCTCGCGATCCCCATCGCATCGGTTCCCGGCCTCTCCCTGACGGCGGAGTACCGCTTCTTCGGCACGCTCGCCCAGGATCAACGCGCAACGGCTGCCGGCCGTGGCATCCAATACGACTACGAGAACATGAACCACTCGGTCCTCGCGGGCCTGCGCTACAGCTTCGGCCAGCGGGCGGTGCCCCAGGCCGCGCCGGAAGCGGCTGCTCCTCAGCAGACGGCACGCACCTACCTGGTGTTCTTTGACTTCAACCGCGCCGACCTGACCGACCGCGCGAGGCAGATCATCGGTGAGGCTGCATCCGCCGCGCCGCGCGTGCAGACCACGCGAATCGAAGTGGCCGGCCATGCGGACCGCTCGGGCACGCCTGCCTACAATCAGGGCTTGTCGCAGCGCCGCGCCAACACCGTCGCGGCCGAACTGGCCAGCCGCGGCGTCTCCCGCGAGATGATCTCGATCAGCGCCTTCGGCGAGACGCGCCCGTTGGTGCCGACCGCCGATGGTGTCCGCGAGCCGCAGAACCGCCGCGTGGAAATCATCCTCCGCTGAGCGGAAATGGGGGGTGGCCGGGAGACCGGGCACCCCCTTTCGCGCGTATGCCAGGAGAACATTGCAACTTGGCGAGTCGCGGCACCGTGCTAAGGTGCGCCGCAAATGTTTGGATCGTGCGCCCGTGGCGTACCAGCTTGGATGATGGTTTTGGCCCCCCGTTTTTGTCTGTTCCTCGGCGCCACGCTGCTGGCGGCCAGCCCGGCCACGGCGCAGGTTCTGCGCCCTGCAGATGCGATCAGCGGTCCCTATATCGCTGGCGGCGCAGGGCTGAACCTGCTCCAGGATCCCGCCCTGTCGATTGAAGGCAACGGCGCATCCCAACTCCGCGGCCTTGGCATCAACCCATCCGGTTCACTGACCTTCGATCCTGGCTTCGCGGGCGTGCTGAGCCTCGGCTGGGGCTTCGGCAATGGCCTGCGCGCCGAGATCGAGGGCAATTTCCGCCGCAATGAGGTGGAATCCGGGTCGGGCTTCGCCGGCGCCGGGCGCCTGGGCGTGTCTGGCCAGCAGGACAGCTACGGCATCATGGCGAACCTCCTGCTGGATCTCGGCAGCTTCGGGCCGGTCGTCCCCTATGTCGGTGCAGGTGTTGGGTATGTGGTGACCGACTGGCGCCAGCTTCGGCTGTCGGGCAGTGCCAATGATGTGCGGCTGACCGCCAGCGGCAATGATGGCCGCTTCGCCTTCCAGGGCATTGCCGGCCTGGCCTTTCCGCTCGATTTCCTACCCGGCGCCGCCGTGACGGCCGAATACCGCTTCATGGGTACGCAGAGCCCGAACCTTCCGGTGCGCGTGGAAAGCCGCACGACGGGCGCGACCATCGCGACCGGGCGGATCGAGACGGAAACCTACAACCACTCGCTGCTTCTGGGGATCCGCTACGCCTTCAACCCGGCGCCGCCGGCCCCGGCCGCAGCTGCGCCGGCGGTTGCGCCATCGACGGTACGCACCTTCCTGGTGTTCTTCGATTATGACCGTGCCGACCTGACAGAGCGTGCCCGCCAGATCATCGCGGAAGCATCGCTCAATGCGCGCCGCGCCGGTGGGAACACGCGGCTGGAGGTCTCGGGGCACACGGACCGGGCCGGCACGCCCGCCTACAACCAAAACCTCTCACAGCGGCGCGCGGATTCGGTCGCGGCCGAGTTGGTGCGCAACGGGGTTGCGCGTGGCGATATACTCGTCACGGCCTTTGGTGAAACCCGGCCCTTGGTTGCCACCGCGGATGGCGCGCGTGAGCCTCAGAACCGCCGGGTAGAGATCCTGCTGCGCTGAGGATAGCCCGGGGCGGCCATGACCGCCCCGGAGCATATCCGATCAACTCTGGCGGCGCGCCGGGCGTGCGGCGCCACGGTTTGGCGTCGCTGCGGTGCAGATCGCCGGTTCATATGTCATCAGGATATTGCGCGAAACCGCCATACGGATCAGATCCGCCGAGTTCGGCGCTGCAACCGCCTGCTGATAAAGTGCTGCGTTGTCACGGCACAAAAAGCTCTCGAACCGCGCGGCTTCCTGGTCGTGCGCGTTGATGAGTTCGGTCGCATAGCTGTTGTACCGGGCTGTGCCGGCATTGCCGTGGGCGCGACGGAAATGCGTCTGTGCGGTGCGACTGGCCGCCGTCAGATCGCCCTGGTGACGGCGGACGAAGCTCGCGTAGGTCGCATCCTGCTGGCACCGGATCGCCACGACCGCCAAGTGGCTTTGCAAAGCGTTCAGCTCCAGCGCCGCCCTTTCGCTCGGGAAGGCGCATGTCTGCGCAATCGCGGGGGCGGCGAATGCCAGCGCCGCAGCGCCGGCAAGCCAGATGCGAGATTTCTTCATATGACGGTTCTTTCCGAGAAACAGCCCGCCCTATACACGTCCCCACCGCGCGCTGGAAGCCACAGCATTCCAGGCGCTACAGTGCCTTGGCGTCACAGCCAACCAATCAGGTAGAGGACAATGATGATCGGCACTGGAATGCCGATGAGCCACAACAACCCGCCACGCATCATGGCTTATACCTCCATCGCGGCACGGAGATCGCGCCGCTCTGGGGCCGAGAACGTCGATGCCTGGAGCGGGGTTTCAGGCGGTGAGCGGCGTGTCCTGTTTGCGCCGGCGCGACAGCCGCGCCAGGTCGGCCAGGCGCCGGTCCAGGAAGCCAGCGGTGGCGCTCAAATCCGGGTCGGCGCGGCGGAGCCAGAAGGCGAGCGTTGCGCCATAGACCGCGGCCAAGCTCGCGCGGCGCGTGTACCAGGAGAAATCCGCAGAAGCGTCGCCGGCAGCGTTCCACATCGCATCCGATGTCCGCGCGGTGGCTCGCAGCGCCACCCCGGGATGGCAGGCGAGGCGGGCGAGCGCGCGGCCTACCGCTTCCCTATGCGGTGCGGCCTGTTCCAGGCGCAGCAGGATCAGGCGCCGGATGCGTGCCGGGGTGCGCAGCACGGCGATATTCTCGGCCGCTGCCGCCGCTGTCATCTCCCGGTCGGCGAGGTCAAGCCACACCTCGATCGCGTCGATCGCGCCGCGCGGGAACAGCCAAGCCTCGCTTTCGGGATCCAGCCCCGCTTCGGCCAGCCCGGCGCGCAAGGCGGGCCGCCCCCAGCCGAGGCGCTCCACATGCGGCAGGGCCGCGCGCAGCGCCGCGTCGCGCTCGGCGCTCTGTTCGATGGGCATCACGCAGTCTCCTTTTCGCGCCGCGCGAGCTCCTCGGTGAAGCCGAGCTGCGTCAGGTCGGGCATCCGGCTCAGATAGAGCACGCCATCCAGATGGTCATTCTCGTGCTGGATGACACGGGCAACGATGCCCTCGGCTTCACCTTCGATGACAGCCCCCTCCTGGTTCAGGCCACAGAACCGAACCCTGGCGGGGCGCGGCACGGCGCCGCGCAGGCCGGGGATGGACAGGCACCCCTCCCAGGCGGTCTCGATTTCCTCGCCAAGCGGTGTGACCTCGGGGTTGATGAGGACCTGCGGCGCGCCGGGCCCGGCGCGGAACAGGAACAGGCGCAGCGCCACGTGGACCTGCGGTGCGGCAAGTCCGATCCCGCCCGCATCGGCCATCGTCTCGGCCATGTCCGCGAGCAGGCGCTGGATCTCGGGCGTGGTCGGGTCCGTGACCTCGGCCGCGCGGCCAAGCAGCACGGGGTGGCCCAGGCGGGCAATCTTCAGCAGGGCCATGGCGCATTTCTCATTGGAGAGGTTGGATGATGCCGGCCGCCCGATGTGCAAGGGGGCTTCCGGCGCGGGGCGGCTTCGTGCTAACGCAGGGTTTCTGGAGGAGGGGTGGCGCGCCATCCCTCTAGTTTTTCGTCGTATTCAACCATCGTTCCGAAGGAGTTCGAGCCGCGTGCAGGTCGTCGTCCGTGACAACAACATTGATCAGGCGCTCAAGGCGCTCAAGAAAAAGCTGCAGCGCGAAGGTGTGTTTCGCGAGATGAAGCTTCGCCGTCACTACGAGAAGCCCTCCGAGCGCCGCGCCCGCGAAGCCGCCGAGGCTGTTCGTCGTGCCCGCAAGGTTGAGCGCAAGCGCATCGAGCGCGAAGGCTTCTGAAGCCGGCTCGGGGGGCCTCCCCCCGCTGACGGCCCGGTGATGTTCCGGGCCGCCCCACCGATCAGACGAGGCGCGCGGCACCTTTGGTGCTGACCCACGCCAATTCGCCCGCGACGAAGGTCGCCACTGGCGAACGTGAAGCCGCGTCCACCACCACGACGTCCCCACGCAGTCCGGTCTCAAGACGGCCGCGATCGGCGAGGCCGAGGGCTTGTGCCGGGTTTGCGGCGACAAGTGTCCAGGCTTCCCCCAGCGCCAGCCTGCCGCGCCCTTCGAGCACGAAGGCGGCCTCCATCATCGCCGGCCAGTAATAATCCGAGGCGAGGATGGTCACGATCCCGCGCTCGGCCAGCGGTGCGGCCGAAGCCCAGCCAAGGTGGCTTCCCCCCCGCACCACATTGGGCGCGCCCATGACCACCGCCTCGCGCGCGTCACGGGCGGCTTCGGCCACCTGCTCGTTGAGCGGGAACTCCGCGATATGGGCGCCCAGCGCGCGGAACTCTGCCCGGCTTTCCACCGAAGCATCGTCATGGCTGAGCATGGTGTCACGCCGGCCGCCCGG
>JBKJNV010000602.1:0-2964 GCA_046593435.1 Roseomonas sp. | reverse complement strand
CGCGGCAGCGCCTCGATCGCCGTCTCGTCGAAGGGGTTGTGGCCAGGTGCCGCCGGTTGCAGCGGCTTGACGAAGGTCCAGCCAGTGAATTCGGTGTGGCGTTCGTAGCGAAGCTGGAAGGCCCCGAAATCGGCCGAGAAGTGGATCGCCTCGGCGGCCGGTTCATTGACGCCGTGCAGGCGGCACAGCGTGGAGAGATGGGCGATGTCCGCAGATCGGTCAGCCCCGCTGGCCAGCATGGCCAGGCGCGACAGGGTTGCGGGCGTGGCCAGCGGCGCCAGCGGGCGGGCATGCAATTCGCCGACGAGGCGATCGCGCTGCGGGTGCAGGGGGAAGGGAGGCATAGCGCGATTGTGCCACAGATCGTGGCGGGTGGAGACGCCCTCTCACGTCAAAATCAGCGGCCCGTCACGCCGGAGGACATCGCACTCCGGCGCTCCGCGCCGCCCGGCCGAATGGCCGGCGCCGGCAGTCCGGCGAGCCCAGCCGCCGGAGGCGGCGTCCGGCGCCTGAGGACACATATCAAGTGACCCTCTCCATCTCCGCTTCGCCGAGGTTGCCGGGGACGATCGTCATCGGCACCCGCATCCGCGCCGTGTAGCGGCCGGTGAGTGCGGTGATCAGCGGGCCGGGGCCGGAACCGGAGGCGGAAGCGGCCAGGACCAGGATGGAAATCCGCTCCTCCTCATCCAGCAAGGCCAGCAACTGCTCGCGCGGGTCGCCTTCGCGGATCAGCAGCATGGGGATGCCACCGGTGATCTCGCGCACCTCGACCGCGAGGCCCGAGAGCAGCTTCTCCGCCGCCTCGCGCGCTTCCTCGGCCATCATGGCCCCGACGCCGGCCCATTCGATGATGGCCTGCGGCTCGATCACGCGCAGCAGAGCGACCCGGCCGCCGCCCTTGCGCGCGCGCAGGCAGGCATAGCGCAGCGCAACCGAACGCTCCGGGCTGTCATCGACGACAACCAGGAAGACACGGTCCCGCTTGGCCTTGCTGGCGGCCGCGGCAACATCCTCAGCATCGGGCATGACAACCCTCCGTCACGAGCGCCGGAACAGGACACTGCCGAGCCAGCCGGCGAACGAGGCAAGAAGTATACAAGCAATACCGTAGAGCAGCGGCGCGTCCCGCGCGATGGCGGAAATCCACGCCGCCGTGCCGACGCGGCGGACCTCCAGGTTCAGCGTTTGCTGCGCCACCACACGGCGCTCTCGCACCAGCAGGACTTCCACCAAATAGGGGCCGGTCGGCACCGTGGCCGGCAGCGGGATGCGGGCGAGGAACAGCCGGCCACCGCTGACCTCGACGGGGACGGCGTGTTCCTGCCAGCGGCCCTCCTCCTGCTTCAGGGCGAGCAGCGCGGCGCGAAACGCCGGCTCCTGCGCCCCGCGCGACGCCAAGGGCAAGGTATCCAGCCCAAGCATGCCCTCCGCCCGAGCCTCCTCGGGCAACAACTCCCACACCGGTTGCGTGCCCGCGATGGCATAGAAGCCCGGAACCTCCAGAAAGCGCGCTGCGGGGCCGTTCACCCAGATGCCGAAAAACTCCACCCGCCGTCGCACCACCTGCGGCGAACGCGGGCCACGCACCGTCACCAGCACCTGGTCGCCCAACGAGCCACCCAACACACGCTCCGCCGCGCCGAACACCAGGATCTCGGCGCCGGTGAAGCCGGTCGTCACCTCCACGATCCGCGTGGAAATCTGCGCCGCCAAGGTCGGCCGCGCCGTCTCGACCTGGGCATGGGCGGGGGGGATGGCGAGGAGGAGGAGGAAGACAGCAAGCATGGGGGGCGCTGCCCCCCAACCCCCCCGCCAGGAGCCTGTGGCCCCTGGACCCCCCTTTGTGGTTCTGGGGATTGGGAGGGGATTGAGCCTCGCCGGAGGCGAGCCGGGGTGGGGAGGGGGCGCGTCAAGGGAGCACCTGTGACGCAGCGCATCGCCGCGCCCCCTCCCCACCCCGGCCCACTCAGCAAGCACACTCCTCCCAATGCCAGAACCACGAATGGAGGGGTCCGGGGATCGACACGATCCCCGGCGGAGGTTTGGAGGCGGAGCCTCCATGCTCGCTGCCTCCCCCCCCGTCACGGCATCGGCCCGATCACGAACAGGCTCGACGGTGTGTGGATCAGGTCCACCAGCAGGGCGATGGCCACGCCCAGGACCAGCAGCCCGAGCAGGGCGCGGGTTTCTTCGCCGCGGAGTTTCGCGCCCATGGAGGCGCCGAATTGGGCGCCCGCGACGCCGCCGGCCAGCAGCACCATCGTCAGCACGATATCGACGCTGCCGACTTGCCAGGCTTGCAGCAGGGTGACGTTGGCGGCGACGAAGACGACCTGGAACAGGGAGGTGCCGATGACCACTGCGGTGGGGATGCCGAGCAGGTAGATCATGGCGGGCACGAGCATGAAGCCACCGCCCACGCCCATGATCGCCGACAGCACGCCGATGGCGAAGCCCACCAGCATGGGCGGGATGGCGGAGATGTAGAGGCGCGACTTGCGGAAGCGCATCTTCAGCGGCAGGCCGTGCAGCCAGGTGTGGTCATTGTGCTTGGGCTGGGCGCTGCCGCCGCCGCTGCGCCGCCGCCGCAGGATGGCGCGGATGCTTTCGCGCACCATCAGCGCGCCCACGGTGCCGAGGACCACCACGTAGAACAGCGAAACCGCGAGATCGACCTGCCCGGCGCGGCGCAGCAGGGCGAATAGTTGGACACCGGCGGCGGAGCCGGCGAGGCCGCCCACCAGGAGAACGCTGCCCATCACCGGGTCCACCGTGCCGCGCCGCCACTGCGCGATCAGGGCGGAGACGGAGGCGCCGAGCGTCTGGTTGGCGCCCGAGGCGACGGCGACGGGGGCGGGGATGCCGATCAGGATCAGCAGCGGCGTCAGCAGGAAGCCGCCACCCACTCCGAACATGCCCGACAGCCAGCCCACGCCGAAGCCCATGCCCAGCAGCAGCAGG
>JBKJNV010000486.1:0-6841 GCA_046593435.1 Roseomonas sp. | reverse complement strand
TGCTCCGCCCGCGGCGGCGGGGGGCTCGCGAGTGTCGCGCGCAGTTCGTCGAGCACGGCGCGCTTGGATTGCTTCTCGCTGTGCAGTTCCAGGCACGCGGCACCGAGCCCCACCTGGGTCAGCCGCCGCTGCACCACCTCAAGGGCCGCGAGCTTCTCGGCCACGAACAGCACCGAGCGCCCATCGAGCACCGCCTGGGCGATGATGTTGGCGATGGTCTGGCTTTTCCCCGTCCCCGGCGGCCCCTGGATGACCAGATGCCCGCCGCGGCGCACGGCTTCCACTGCCAGCGCCTGGCTGCCATCGACATCCATCACATGGTCCAGCCGCTCAACCGGGATGATGGCGTCCACATCGGCATCGTCGGGGAAGCCGGCCTCGCCGGCGGGCAGTGCCTCGCCGCCCACCAAGGCGCGGATCAGCGGGTGGGTGAGCAGGCCGGGATTGGCCGCCGGGTCCAGGTCGCGCCACATCAGGAATTTTTGGAAGGAGAACAGGCCGAGGGCGAGCGCATCCGCCTCGACCCGCCACTGCGCCTGTCCGGTAATGACGCCGGCGACCGCCTCGGCCCATTGCGTCGGGTCGTAGCCCTCCACGTCGAAGGCGGGCAGCGTCACGCGGCACTGCGCCTGAAGCATCTCCCGCAGCGACAGGTTGTCCGACACCTCCGTCACATCGGCGCGCAGCCGGAACACCTGGGACACACCCTCGCGTTCCAGCGTCACCGGCAGCAGCGCGAGGGGAGCGAGGCGCTCGGTCTCCGGTGTGGCCGCATCGCGCCAGGCGAGCGCACCGATCGCGAGGTACAGCGTGGCCACGCCCGATTCCTCGCGCGCGGTGCGCGCGTCGGAGAGAATGTCGCGCAGGCGCCGCGCGAGGTCCTCGGCCGGCATCCGCACGCGCAGCTTTGTGTCCGCCTGCCAGGCATCGCGCGTCGCGGCCGCATCCGCCGTCCCGACACCCGCGGCCTTCGTGGCTGCCTTCTTCCGCGCCCCGCGCCGTGGCTTGCCCTCGGGTGGGGCTTCGGGCGCAGGCGCATCGGCGTCCCCCCCGGCCACGGCTTCGAAAGTAAAGGCCGCACCCTCGCGCAGCTTCGCCACCAGGACATCCGCATCCTCGTCATCGAGGATGACGACGCCGCGCGACCGGCCCGGCTTGGGCAGCGCGAGCAGCCGGTTCCGCGTGGACAGGTCGAGCAATCCGCGGCGTGCATCCTCCAACGCGTCAGCCAGCCTGGTCATGCTCAAAACTCCTCCGAGGCGCCGAGCAGCCGGCGCAGGCGCAACTCCTCCAAGTCCAGCTCCTGCCCGATGCGCTGCAGCAGCTCATCATCAAGCCCATCTTCCCGGTGGTGGCGCAGCAACCGGGCGCGGCCATGCTGCAAGGCCTCCAGGCGCAGTTGCAGCCGCGCCGTCCGCTCGGCGGCCACGGCACCCTGTCCGATGCCGTCGAGCAGCCGCACATTGTCGCGGTATTCGGGCAGTATGTCCTGCGCGATCGCGCCATCAAGCGGGTCATCGGCATGCTCGGCCAGGCGCGCGAACGAGGCCTGGGCCACCAACGTACGCGCCGCCGCCTCGTCCCAGCGCATGCGCTTGCTGGGCTTCTCCTCCAGGCCGAGGCGGCGGATCACCCATTCGAGCGTGGTGCCCTGCACCACCAGCGTCGCGAGGATGGCGCTGAAGGCGAGGAAGATCAGCAGGTCGCGCGCCGGAAACCCGATCGGAAGCGCGAGGGCGGCAGCCAGGGAGACCACCCCGCGCATGCCCGCCCAGGACAGCACGATGGTGTAGCTGAACGGCGGCAGCGGGTCGCGCCGCCGTACCTGGGGGATCAGCCGCGGCAGCCAGACCGCGGGTGCGATCCAGACAAACCGCGAGACGATGAGCACCACCGAGACCACCGCCGCGAGCCCGATCAGCGTCAGCGGCGTATAGGCATCCAGCCGGCCGAGGATGGCGTTCAGCTGCAACCCGATCAGGATGAAGACCAGGCTATTGAGGATGAATTCCAGGAACTCCCACACCACGCGCGCTTCCTGCCGCGTGCGCGCCGACAGCGCCGTGTGCGAGGCCCGGCCCAGCATGATGCCGGCGGTGACCACCGCCATGACGCCCGAGGCATGCACGGCCTCGGCCGCGAGGAACACCGCGAAGCACAGCACGAAGCTCGCCGCCGTCTCCAGCAGCGTGTCGCGCAGGCGCGGGATGATCCAGATCGCGGCCCGGCCCATCGCCCAGCCGATCACCACCCCGCCGCCGCCCACCAGCACGAAGGCGCCCACCGCTTCCCAAGGGCTGAAGGCCGTGACCATGGCGGCCACCGCGAAGCGGTACACCACCAGGGCCGAGGCATCGTTGATCAGGCTCTCGCCTTCCAGCACCGTCACCAGCCGGCGCGGCAGCCGCAGCCTTTGCAGGATGGACCCCGCGGCCACCGCATCGGGCGGTGCGACGATGGCGCCGAGCGCGATCGCCGCCGCCCAGGGCAGGTCCGGGATCAGCAGACGCGCGACGACCGCAATGCAGATCGTGGTGAACAGCACCGCGCCAACCGCGAGGAGCAATATCGGGCGCAGGTTCTGCCGGAAATCCCGCCAATCCGTGCGGTAGGCGCTGGCCTGGAGCAAGGGGGGCAGGAAGAAGGCCAGCGCGATCTGCGGATCAAGCTCGATCTGCGGCATGCCGGGGATGAAGGCGATGGCCATTCCGCCCAATACCAGGATGACCGAATAGGGCAGGCGCGAACGCTGCGCGATCAGCGCAAATCCGATGCAGACGGCAATCAGGGCAAGGACGGCTTCGACGATGGCCATGTCCCTGCATGCCCGAAATGACAGGGGTTAGGGAAGTGGTGCGGCGCCCCTGCCTTCGAGCTGGTCGATCCGTTGCAGCGCGTCGCGCAGCATCGTGGTGAGTTCGAGCATCTGCTTCTCCCGCAGCAGGTCGATCTTCTCATGCAGCAGCGTGATATCGGCCTCGGCGCGCAGGTTCACTTCGTAATCGGCCAGCGCGCGGCGGCGATCCACTTCCGATTGCCGGTTCTGGCTCATCATGATGATCGGCGCGGTGTATGCGGCCTGGAAGCTCAGCATCAGGTTCAGCAGGATGAATGGGTAGGGGTCCCACGCACCGTTGCCGATCAGCGCATTGCCCGTGATCCAGGCAATCAGCGCGGCCGATTGGATGAGGATGAACCGCCAGGAGCCGACCGTGGCCGCCACGCCATCGGATAGCCGCGTCCCCAGCGAGGTCGGCGCCACCTTGCCCTCCTTGCGCCGCCGCCGCGCCGTGGCGACTGTCCGCGCAAGGTGTCCGGGCCTGGTCGCCATGGATCAACTCCGTCCGTAATTATCCTCGAACCGGACGATATCATCTTCGCCGAGGTAACTGCCCGACTGAACCTCGATCAACACCAGCGGGATCATCCCCGGATTCTCCATCCGGTGAATGCAGCCCAGCGGCAGGTACACGCTCTCGTTCTCGCGCAGCAGGATCTGCTCCTCGTCGCGCTGGACCAGCGCCGTACCGCTCACCACCACCCAATGCTCGGCGCGGTGGAAGTGCTTTTGCAGGCTGAGCTTCGCACCCGGGCGGACCACGATGCGCTTGACCTGGAACCGCTCGCCGCGGATCACGCCCTCATAATGGCCCCAGGGGCGGTAGGCGCGGCGGTGCTCGGTCGCCTCCGCGCGGCCGCGTCGCTTGAGCTGCTCGACCAGCTTTTTCACATCCTGCGCCCGGTCCCGGTGCATCGCGAGCACGGCGTCGTCCGTCACGACGATGACCGCGTCCTTGAGGCCCACCACGCCGGTGAGGATGCCCTGGCTGCGGACCAGGCAGCGCTCGGCATCGACGAGCTCGACCGGCCCCTCGACCACATTGCCCGCCGCATCCTTCGGCCGCACCTCCCACAGCGAAGCCCAGGAGCCGAGGTCGGACCAGCCGATCGCGGCGGGGACCACGGCGGCCTGCGCGGTGCGCTCCATCACGGCATAGTCGATCGAGATCGAAGGCGCGCGCTCAAAGGCGGCTGGCGCAAGGCGGACAAAATCGAGATCCCGCGTCGCACCCGAGACTGCCTCCCGCACCGCGGCAAGCACCGCCGGCGCATGGGTCTCAAGCTCGGCAAGAAGGGTCCCGGCGGTGGCCACGAACATCCCCGAATTCCACCAATGCTGGCCGCCGAGGACCAGGCGCGCGGCGGTCGGGCCATCGGGCTTTTCGATGAAGCGGGCGATGCGGAAGACACCCGGCACATCGATAAGGGCGGCGCCCTTTTCGATATAGCCATAGCCGGTCTCGGCCGCGGTGGGCGCCATGCCGAAGGTCACGATCAGGCCGGCCCGCGCCGCCTCGGTCGCCCGCGCAAGAGCCGCGTGCAGGGCGGGGACGTCCTCGATCGCGGCATCGGCGGCCATCAGCCACAGCACCGTGTCCGGCCCATGCGCCTCGGCCGCCAGCAATGCGGCGGCGGCAATGGCGGGCGCGCTGTTCCGCGCGACCGGCTCCAGCACAATGCGCGCGCCGGGGATGGCGCGCAGCTGCTCGGCCACCAGGAAGCGATGCGCCTCGTTGCAGACAACCATCGGAGGGTGGAAGCCCTCGCCCGCCGCCCGCAGCGCGGTCTCCTCCAGCATCGGGCGATCGGAAACGAGCGGCCAGAACTGCTTAGGGTAGCTCTCCCGCGACAGGGGCCACAGGCGGGAGCCGGAGCCCCCGGACAGGATCACGGGTAGAATCATCGGGACCTCATGCAAAAGAAAAGGGTTCGGGGAAGATACTCCCCCGAACCCTCTTCGTTGCGCACCGCTCAGGAATAAAGCTTGTTGAAGCTCTCTATTCCGAGAGCGCCTTGTCCTTGCCCTTGCGCAGCGCGGGCAGCGCCATCGCGATCATCGCGGCGGCACCGATGGCCAGCATGGTGGCGCTGATCGGGCGTTCGACGAACACCATCACGTCGCCACGGCTGAGCAGCATGGCGCGGCGGAGGTGCTCCTCCATCATCGGGCCGAGCACGAAGCCGATCAGCAAAGGCGCCGGCTCCATCCGCAGCTTGGAGAACATGTAGCCAACGAAGCCGAACAGCACCGTCTGATACACGTCGAACACGTTGTTGCTGAGCGAATAGACACCGATCGCGCAGAACACCAGGATGGACGGATACAGATATTTGTAGGGCACCTGCAGCAGCTTCACCCACATGCCGATCATGGGCAGGTTGATGACGAGCAGCATCAGGTTGCCGACCCACATGGACGCGATCAGGCCCCAGAACAGGTCCGGCTGGGCTTCGACCATGCGCGGGCCTGGCTGGATGCCCTGGATGATCAGCGCGCCGACCATCAGCGCCATCACGGCATTGGCCGGAATGCCGAGCGTGAGCAGCGGGATGAACGAGGTCTGCGACGCCGCGTTGTTGGCCGCTTCCGGCCCCGCCACGCCTTCGATCGCACCACTGCCGAACTCGTGGCGCCCGCGCGACATCTTCCGCTCCATCATGTAGGAGGCGAAGGACGCAAGCGCCGCGCCGCCTCCCGGCAGGATGCCCAGCATGGAGCCAACCGCCGTGCCGCGCAGCACCGATGGCACCGCCCGGCGGAACTCCTCCTTGGTCAGGAACAGCGAGCCGACCTTCGCCGCCAGCACGCTGCGCTGTTCGGGGCGTTCGAGGTTGAGGATGATTTCCGCGATGCCAAACATGCCCATGGCGATGGAGACGAAGCCCACGCCATCGGAGAGTTCGGGCACACCGAAGGTGAAGCGCTGCTGGCCCGTTTGCACATCCGTGCCGACCAGGCCGAGTGCGACGCCGAGGACGACCATGCCGATCGACTTCAGCACGCTGCCCTGCGCGAGGACCGCGGAGATGATCAAGCCGAGCAGCATCAGCGAGAAGTAGTCCGCCGGGCCGAAGGACAAGGCGACCGAGGTAAGCAAGGGGCCAGAGGCAGCGACGAGAATGGTGGACACCGTTCCGGCGAAGAAGGACCCGACTGCGGCAATGGTGAGCGCCGCGCCGGCCCGGCCGTTGCGGGCCATCTTGTAGCCTTCGAGCGTGGTGACGACCGAACTGACCTCGCCTGGTAGATTGAGCAGGATGGCCGTGGTCGAGCCGCCATACTGCGCGCCGTAGTAGATGCCCGCGAGCATGATGATGGCGGTCGTCGCGGGCTGGCCGAAGGTGATCGGCAGCAGCAGCGAGATGGTGGCCACCGGACCGATGCCCGGCAACACGCCGATGGCGGTGCCGATCAGGCAGCCCAAAAGGCAGAACATGATGTTGTTCACGGTCAAGGCGACCGTGAACCCGTGACCGAGGTTACTCAGAAGCAGTTCCATGATTTCTTTTCCTTAATGCCTGGTCCGGATCACAGGAACTGCGGCCAAACGTTCACGCGGATATCAAGCTCGCGGATGAACACCCACCAGCAGAGCACGCAAAGGAAAATCACCATGCCCACCACGCCCTTCGGGCGATGGTCGGGGTCGGCAAGGGCGGCGACCACGATGCAACCCGTCAGCGCCAGCATCAGCCCGCCCTGTTCGAGCAGAAGGCCGAACAGCGCGAAGCCGGCATGCACCAGGCCCAATGCGCGCCATCCTGGCGGGATCGAGAGCACCAGGCAGCCGATGAAGATCGCCAGGCCCAGGACGTAGTAGTTACCCTGGAAGATGTTCAGGCTCGCGAGGATGAGATACGTGGCGAAGAACGCCACGCCTGCCGCCGGAACCGCCAGGATTTCACCCTTTGTCCACTTGTCCAGCGGGTTGGGCCCGCTGAAAAACGCCAGCAGGCACACCACCGACCCGATGCCGATCAGGATGACGAAGGTCAGCAT
>JBKJNV010000445.1:0-6297 GCA_046593435.1 Roseomonas sp. | reverse complement strand
CGGATCTGATCCTGGAGCCCTTCGCCGGGCATGTGTATGGCCGCTCCATCGGGGAATCGACGTCGCTGGCCGGGGTGCAGAACGGCGGCACGCTGATCGGCATGATCGTGGTGGCCTTGCTGGGCAATCGCTTCGGCGGGCTGCGCGGCTGGGCCGTCGGCGGGTGCATCGCCTCCGCCGTGGTTCTGTTCGTCCTCGCACTCGGCGGGGCCGGGCATGTCGCGCTGCCCCTCGCGGCGACCTATGCAGCGCTCGGTGTCGCCAATGGCGCTTTCGCGGCCGCGGCCATCGCCTCGATGATGATGCTGGCGTCGCAGGGACGATCCGGGCGCGAAGGCACGCGCATCGGCCTTTGGGGCGCGGCGCAGGCGGTGGCCTTCGGCCTTGGCGGGCTTGCGGGCACCATCGTCGTTGATCTCGGCCGCTGGCTGATGGGCGCGCATGCGCCGGCCTACGCTGTTGTTTTCGCAATCGAGGGCGGGCTCTTCCTGCTCTCCGCCATGCTGGCCGCCGGCATCGACGCGCAACGCGCGCGCGATGCCGCGCCGGCCGTATTCCAGGAGAGGCGCGCATGAGCACGATCCATGAGCCGGCGCGCATGCGCACGACTGAATATGATGTCGTCGTGGTGGGTGGCGGCCCGTCGGGCGCGACCGCCGCCGAACACCTGGCGCGGCACGGACGCAGCGTGCTGCTGCTGGACCGCGCCGGCCGCCCAAAGCCCTGCGGTGGCGCCATTCCGCCGCGCCTGATCCGCGACTATGCCATCCCCGACCACCTGATCTGCGCGCGCATCAGCGGCGCGCGCATCGTCTCGCCCAAGGACAAGTCGGTCGATATGCCGATCGATGGCGGCTATGTCGGCATGGTCGATCGCGACGTGTTCGACGAGTGGCTGCGCGTGCGTGCGGCCGATGCCGGCGCCGAGCGCGCGACGGGCCATTACGAATCGATCGAGCGCGATGCCGATGGCCGTGCCGTCGTCGTCTACCGCACCAAGGATGAGGTCGCGCATCGTGTCCGCGCACGCCTGGTGGTGGGCGCGGATGGCGCGCGCTCGGCCATTGCGAAGCATCACGTCAAGGGCGGCGACAAGATGCCCTGCGTCTTCGCCTACCACGAGATCATCCGTACGCCCGAAGGCGACCCCCGCTACGATGGCAGTCGCTGCGACGTGATCTACAATGGCCGGCTGAGCCCTGATTTCTACACCTGGGTCTTCCCCCACGGCCACCAGACCAGCATTGGCACAGGGTCCGCCCGGAAAGGGTTTTCGCTGCGTGGTGCTGTCACCACCTTCCGCCGCGAAGCCGGTTTGGACACCGCCGAGACCATCCGCCGCGAAGGCGCGCCCATCCCCCTCAAGCCGCTGAAGAAGTGGGACAACAACCGCGATGTGCTGCTCGCCGGCGATGCCGCAGGCGTCGTCGCACCTGCCTCGGGCGCGGGCATCTACTACGCCATGCTCGGCGGCGAACTTGCGGCCCAGGCGGGTGAAGCCTTCCTCGAGACCGGTAACGCCCGCGCGCTGGGATTGGCGCGCAAGCGCTTCATGAAGGCCCACGGCACGGTCTTCTGGGTGCTCGGGATGATGCAGTATTTTTGGTACAAAAACGACTGGACGCGGGAGCGCTTCGTGAAGATGTGCCGTGATCCGGACGTGCAGCGACTGACCTGGGAGGCTTACATGAACAAGCAGCTTGTCCGGGCAAAACCGGTCGCGCACGTCAAGATCTTCTTCAAGGATCTTGCGCACCTCCTCGGCCTGGCGCGCGCGTGATGGTTTCCTTTCCGCACGGCCCGATCGATCAGGCGCTCGACCTTCCCCCCCGCGAAGATGGCGCCATGGTGCGCCCGCACCGTCGCCGCACGCTGCCGCTGCGTGTCGGCACCCGCGCCTCGCCCCTCGCGCTGTATCAGACACGGCATTTCCTCGACATCATCACGCGCTTCTGCCCGGTGCTGCGCGATGCCAAGGCCTTCGAGGAAAACCAGATCAGCACCGCCGGCGACCGCATCCAGGATCGCCGCCTGTCCGAGATCGGCGGCAAGGGACTTTTCGCCAAGGAAATCCACGAGGCGCTGCTCGATGGCCGCGTCGATTTCGCGGTCCATTCGCTGAAGGACCTTGAGACCGAACTGCCGAAGGGCATCATGCTCGCCTGCACACTGAAGCGGGAGGATGCGCGTGATGCGCTGATCCTTGGCGCCGGTGTCGAACAGGCGGTCTGCCCGGATGATCCGCTGGCCTGCATCCCCTACGGTGCGCTGATCGGCACCTCCTCGGTCCGGCGCCAGGCGCAGTTGTTGTATGCGCGCCCCGACCTGCGCATCGGCATGCTGCGCGGCAATGTGCAGACGCGGCTGTCGCGCGTGCGCGAAGGCCATCTAACCGGTAGCCTGCTTGCCTATGCGGGCCTCAAGCGACTCGACCTGGAGCGGGAGGCCGATATTGTCCTGCCCGAGCACGTCATGCTGCCGGCCTGCTGCCAAGGCATTATCGGCGTCACGGTGCGCGCGGACGATCATGAATTGCTGGAGCTTCTCTCCGCCATCGAGGACCCCACGGCGCGCGCGGCCTCCACGGCCGAACGGTCGCTGCTCGCGGCACTCGACGGCAGCTGCAACACGCCCATCGGCGGCCATGCGCGCGTGCTGCCGGGCGGGGACATCGAGGTTGAGGCGCTGGTTGCGCGGCCGGATGGCAGCTTCCTGATGCGCCGCTCCCTGCATGGTCATGGGCGCGACGCCGCGCGCATCGGCCGCGAGCTCGGCGAGAGCCTGTACCGGGATGCGCCGGCTGACATTTTCGCCTGAACGCGCGGCTCAGATCGCGAAGTTCAGCGGTTCGGTCACCGGGCGGCGCAAGCCTTTGGCACCGGCGCGCTGCAGCAGGTCGTGCAGGGTGAGCGCGCCCAGCCGGTCGCGCAGCGATGCGTCCAGTTCCTGCCAGAGCGGCTGGATGACCGCGGTGGAGAGCAGGCCTGTGGCGTCGGTTGTGGCGGCATCCTCCTCGCTATTGGCCATCGCGGCTTCCAGAAGCGTGATGGCACGCGGTGCGCGGCCCAAACGGTAGCCGCCCCGCGGGCCACGTAGACTTTCGAGCAGCCCTGCGCGCACGAGGGCCTGTAAGGCGGGTTCGATCCCGCGTCGCGCCATGCCCAGCCGCTCCGCGATCTCTGCCGCACCGGTGACAACCACCCCGCGCCCGGCATGGAAGGCGACGTCGAGCATGATATCGAGGGCGAGAAGCGCGCGGTCGTGACGGATCAGCATGTCCGTTTTATACAGTCCGCGAATGTGAAGTGCCACGGGACCGATGCGCCGCCCTCACCCCCCCTGACGGGACCCTGCCCGCCGCGCGGGGGCGCCTCTACGCGAGCGTGCTCGATGTCGTGGGGGGCACACCGGTGGTGCTGCTGCCCCGCATCGCAGCCGCCGAGGGCCTGGCGGCGCGCATCGCGCTGAAACTCGAATACCTCAACCCGTTGGGCTCAGTGAAGGATCGCATCGGCCGCGCGATGGTCGACCAGGCGGAGCGCGATGGGCTCATTGCCCCCGGCCGGTCCATCCTGGTCGAGCCGACCTCGGGCAATACCGGCATCGCGCTCGCTTTCGTGGCCGCGGCGAAGGGGTACCGGCTGATCGTGGTCATGCCGGAAGGTGCGAGCGTCGAACGACGGCGAATGATGCGCCTGTTGGGCGCTGAACTGGAATTGACGCCGACGCCCCGGGGCATGGCTGGCGCGATCCAGCGGGCCGAGAGCATCGTGCGCGACACGCCCGGGGCGTGGATGCCGCGCCAGTTCGACAACCCGGCCAACCCGGCCATCCACGCGGCGACGACGGCGGAGGAGATCTTCGCCGATACCGGCGGTGACCTGCATGCGGTGGTGGGCGGCATCGGCACCGGCGGTACACTGACGGGCATTGCGTGCGGGCTCAAGCCACGCATCCCTGGGCTTCGCGTGATCGGCGTGGAGCCGGCCGAGAGCGCCGTGCTCAACGGCGACGAACCCGGGCCTCACCGCATCCAGGGCATCGGTGCCGGGTTCCGGCCGGGCGTGCTGGACCTCGAAACGCTCGACGGCGTCAGCCGCGTCTCCGAGCGCGAGGCGCTGGCCGCGGCGCGCCGCTGCGCCCGCGAGGAGGGGTTGGCGATCGGGATTTCCTCGGGTGCGGTGCTGCACGCCCTGGTGCAGGTGGCGCGCGATGCGCCGGCCGGCGGGCTGGTGATCGGTATCGCGGCGAGCTTCGCCGAACGCTACATGTCGACCGAACTTTTCGAAGGGCTTTGACGGCTGCGCCGAGCTCAGTCCGCGTAGGGCCAGGAGCGCCGCCACGGCACCCGTTGCCGTGCCCGTCAGACAGGCGGCGATGAGCTTGCCCAGGAGGCGCGGCGGTTGCTGCAGCGTCGCGCTGGCCACCAGTGCGGGTGTCGAGCCCTGATGATCCAGCTCCGGCAGCGTGGGGCGTGGCACATGAGCCCCAGCAGCGGCGGCACGCACCGCCTGCGCCATGGCAGAGGCGCTCTCGAAGCGGTTCTCGGGCGCCTTGGCCAAGGCGCGTTCGATCACCGCGTCGAAGCCGGCGGGCAGATCCGGCACCAGCGCAGTGGGCGGTGTCGGCTGCTGGGTGAGGATGGCGGCGAAGATGGCCGGCACGCCGCCTGAGAAGGCGCGCCGCCCGGTCAGCAGTTCATAGAGGATAATGCCCACCGCCCAGAGGTCCGCGCGCCCGTCCATGGGGTCCCCGCGCAGCTGTTCCGGCGCCATGGTGGATGGTGTGCCCACCATCTCGCCCGGCGTCGCGGCCCCGGAATCGCCCATCAGCGCGATGCCGAAATCGGCGAGTCGCACGGCGCCGAGGCCATCCTCCGCCCCGACAGCGAGGAGGATGTTCGCGGGCTTCACGTCGCGATGGACGATAACCCGCCCATGCGCGTAGTGCAGCGCATCCAGCAGGTCGCAGACCACGCGCGTTGATTCGGCAACTGGCGGCCGCTCGCCCCGGTCCAGCACAGCCCGCAGCGTCTCCCCGATCACCAGCTCCATGACGATCCAGGCATTGCCGCCGGTCTCGCCGAAATCATGCACGGTGACGATGCCCGGATACGACAGCCGCGCGACTGACTGCGCCTCCTGGTGGAAGCGGTGCAGATCGGCGGCCGCCTCGGCATTATCGCGGGCGCCGATGGGCATGGTCTTCAAAGCGGCGAGGCGGCCGAGGCGCCGGTCATAGACCTCGTGCACGACGCCGAATGCGCCGCGGCCTATCTGATCCCGCAGCTCATAGCGGCCCGCGATGATGTTCGTCTCGCCGGCATCGGCGGAACCTTTCGCGTCGCCGAGATCGGCGGAAACCTTCGCCTCGGGATCGGCGGTGACGTTTGCCTCGGGATCGGCGGTCACCTCATGCGCGTGATCGGGTGCCATGGCGGGACCTTGGCGCGGCCGGGCTGAACAAAGGATGAAGCCTCGCGGGCGTGGGCGCTCAGTGCTTCTTCACCTTTGGCTGCGACGATGCACCGCTTGCCGAGGGGACTGCGGTGCGTATCGCCATCTGCATCAAGAAGGACATCCATGGCCTGGTGGCCGCGCGGGTTCTCGCGCGCGCGCTGCGGGGGGCGACGCTGGGCTTCTTCTGCTCGGTCAAGACACGCGGTGCGGAAGGCGACATTCCTGGCCTGCGCCTGCTGAAGCTGCTGGAGCGCGAGATCGCCATCGACGCGCTGGCCACCCAGGAGCGTCACGTGCCTGGCGTGCCCCACCCGAATGCCTAGGTGCCGCTCACGGATCTCAAGGCCGTGGTGGGCCCGCCCGCCGCCGCCGCCCTGCTGGCCTTGGGCGGTGGTGCCCAGGCCATGCTTGTGCTGGGTGCCATCTCGCTGGCGGCGGCCCTGGGCTATGCGCTGGCCTTGCTGCCGCGCTGGGGGATCTGGCATGCGCGCTGACCGTCTCGCGCGTCGCGCGCTGCTTGCGGCACCCTTCATTGCGACCAGCACCGCGCAGGCGCAGGGGCGTCCCTACCGCATCCTGATGCTGCTGTTCCGCGGCTGGGAGGAGGCCTGTGACGGTTTCCGCGACCACTTCGCCGCGCGCCGCATTCCCGTGGAATTCATCATCCGCGACATGGCCCAGGATCTCGGCCGCGTCCCGGCCGCGATCGCAGAGGCGCGCGCGCTGCAGCCGGACCTGGTGCATGTGTGGGGCACGTCGCTTGCGCTTGCTGTGCTCGGCCCCTGGGACGCGCCGGATACCGGGCGGTTCCTCCGCGATTTCCCCGCCGTGTTTTCCA
>JBKJNV010000187.1:0-30805 GCA_046593435.1 Roseomonas sp. | reverse complement strand
ACGGCGTCAGGACTATAGGCCGCGCGGTCAGCTTGCGGCCCGCCGCGCGGGCGAGCGAAGCCAGCAGCCATGAGATCAGGAAATACATCACCAGCGCTGTGCCGTAGGTCAGGATCGCGGAGAATCCGCGCTGCGTCAGCATCTTCGCGGCAAAGGTCAGCTCGATGAACCCGATCTGGGAGACCAGCGACGTCTCTTTCACCATGCTCAGCACATGCACGATCGAGGGCGGCAGGATCACCCGCCAGGATTGCGGCAGCACGATGCGGAACAGGGCAGCGAGTGGCGCGAGGTTCATCGTCAGCGCGGCTTCCCATTGCTGTGGGCGGACGCTGTCCAGCCCCGCGCGGATGTTCTCGGCGGCCAGCGCGCTCATGCGGATGGCGACGGCGGCCACCGCAATGGCCCAGAGCGGGGCCTCCAGCCGCAACGCCTGGGTCAGGAAGAACACCAGCAGCAACAGAACCAGGAAGGGGATGCGGCGGAAGGCCTCCACCCACAGTATGGCTGCCGTGCGCACCGGTGCGAAGCGCATCACCTGCGGCAGCCGCAGGACCGAGAGGATGAACCCCAGCGCATAGCCGAGCCCGCAGCCCAGGACCGAGGCGATCAACGTATTGAGGATCGCCTGGCCGAGGAACAGCATGTTCCAGTAGGTGAAGAAGCGCGGCGCCTCGGCCGCCAGGATTTCCCAGACCGACATCAGAACACCCGCGCGCGGATGCGGAACAGCCACCGCCCCAGGCCCCATAACAGGAACGAAGCGATGATCGTCAGCCCGATATAGATCAGCGCCGTGAGCGAGAAGATCTCGACCGAGCGGAAGGAGATGGCGTTGGCGTTGAGTGCGCGCGCGGTCAGCTCCTCCACGCCGAAGATCGCGGCCATGGAGGTCCCGAGTGTCATGATGATGTAGTGGTTCGACAGCGACGGGTAGAGCGTGCGGACCACATGCGGCGCGATCACATGCCAGACTGTCTGCACGCGCGAGAAGCCGAGCGTCTCCGCCGCATCCAGTTCCGCGCGCGGAACGCTTTCGAACCCGGCACGTTCGATCTCGGTAAGGTAGGCGCCCGCATTCAGCGTCATGCCGATCAGCACCGCCGCGATGGGCGGCAGGATCACGCCAAATTCCGGCAGGGCGAAGAACAGGAAGAAGATCTGCACCAGCTGCGGCGTATAGGTGAAGAACCGCACATATCCGAGGACCGGCAGCCGCGCCCACCACGGCCCCGAGGTCAGGATGGCGGCCCCCACCAGCCCGATCACCAACCCGCCAGCGAATGCCACAGCCGCAATCCAGAGCGACAGGCCCGCGCCCCAAAGAAAGTCGGGCAGGTAGTGCAGAACCTGCCCGTATTGCAGCGACACCTCAGAACATCGGGTTGAACGGGATCTGGGTGCGCATCGGCGCGCCGAACCACTTCTCCCACGTTGCGTTGACGAAGCCCGCCCGATGCACCTCGAACAGGATCACGTTCAGCACATCGCGCAGTGCGACATTGCCCTTCTGCACGCCGATGCCGACCCAGGTGCTGGCAATCACCTCATCGAGGATCTTCCACGGTACGCCGGCTACGTTGCGCATCGGGATGACGACGCTTTCCAGCACATCGACCATGGCATCGGCCCGGCCCTGCTGGATGGCGCGGAATGTGTCGGGGTAGTTGTCCAGCAGCGTGACATTGGCGCGCGGCGCATTGGCCGCGATCCAGGGGATGCCGACCGTGCCGCGCACCTGCACCAGGCGAACCGCGGGGTCGTTGAGGTCGGCCAGCCGCGCGATGGGGCGCGCCGTCCCGCTCTCCTTCGTCAGCACGATCACCGATTGCGTGTGCAGTGGCTGCGTGTAGTCGATGACCAGCGCGCGCTCCACCGTGCGCGTCATGGCACCAAGCACGATATCGATGCGGTCGGCCTGGAGGAAGGGGATGCGGTCGGGACTGCCGACCTGGACGATCTCGAGTTCGATGTTCATCCGCCGCGCGATTTCACGCGCGATGTCAGCGTCAAAGCCGTCGATCTGGTTGCGCTCGTTGAAGACGCCGAAGGGCACGAGAGTTGGGTTGATGCCAGCGCGCAGGCGGCGCGCGGAGAGGATCTGCTCCAGCGGCCGGGCCTTTGCGGTGGGGACCAGCCCGGCTGCACCAAAGGCAGCGGCCAGAGTGAGGAGGGAGCGGCGGTCGTTCATGGGTCTCTCCGGGGACATGCCCCTGTAGAGGCTGTTACAGGTGGCCGTACCCTGCAAGGGGTGATTCAGGCCGCCTTTTTGATTGGCGCCGATCTACCAGCGGCCGCGCACGACGGTGCCCCATCCTGAGCATCGGGTGTGGCCCTACCTGCTGCGGGATTTCGTGGTGGACCGGCCGAACCAAGTCTGGTGCGTCGACATTACCTACATCCCGATGCGACGTGGCTTCCTGTACCTGGTGGCGGTGATGGACTGGGCGACGCGCAAGGTGCTGTCCTGGTGGGTGTCGATCACGATGGACGTGGAGTTCTGCATCAGCGCCGTGGAAGAGGCTTTGGCGCGCTTCGGGCGACCCGAGATATTCAACAGCGATCAGGGGAGGCAGGTTGACTGCCCTGATCGGTGTTGAAAATCCCACGCTTGCCGTGGTGCGCCAAGGTCTTCTGCACCGCGTCAAGACAGAACGCCGCATCCAGCGTGATCGACAGCCGCCACGCCAGAACCCGACGGCTGAACCAATCCACCACCGCCGCCAGATAGACAAAGCCACGCGCCATCGGAATGCAGGTGATGTCCATCGCAATCTGAGGCGGGTGCACGTCAAACAGCTTGGCCAACTCGGCCAGTGTCTTCTCGTCCTTGATGGCAGCCAGCGCCACCTTCGCCTTGAAGCCGGCGCTGTGCGTCCAGCGGGTTCGCTTCCACATGGTCTCTCCCGATCCGCGGCAACATCGCCGCTGTCAGGCAGGAAATCCGGTCATCGACCTGTCCGAATTTCCCAGGCCATCTCTGAGGCGTGATGGTGGCAGAACAGGCGCGCGACGGTCTCGCAGCTCATTCTAGGCGCCGCAACATTCTCGGCCCCGTAACCGCGGAGGGGTTTCGGTTACCCCTCAAATGGTCCAGAGATTGCCAAGCAAAGCCGACTGCGAATTACAGAGGATTGTTGCGTGCCCGAGGCGATCACCCAGGTATCTGCAATCCCCGACCGGCGCTCGGTTACCATCCTGGCCGCCGACATCGCTGGGTTCACGGCCCTGACGCAGGCGGATGAGGACTGGACCTTCAAGCGCGTCATGGAGGTGATGGCCGAAGTGATCGACGTGCTCACCCTCGGCCAGGGCCAGGTGGTGGACCGTGCCGGTGATGGGGTGCTGGCGATCTTCCCCGGCGCGGTCGAGGCGCTGGCCGCAGCACTCGCCGTGCGCGACCGTATTCATTCCATGACCGCAGAAGACGCGGCCAATCGCCGCATCAGCTTCCGCATCGGGATCAACCTCGGCGAAGCGATCGTCAATGATGGCCACGTCTTCGGCACAGTGGTGAATGTCGCATCACGGTTGCAGAATCTGGCGGAACCGGGCGGCATCATCATGTCCGGTGCGGCGCATGAAGCTGCACGCGGCTTGCACGACTGCGCGCTGGAGGATCTGGGCGGGCTTGAGGTGCGCGGCCTCGACCTGCCGGTGCGCTGCTTCCGCGTGCAGCGTTCGACCGCCGCACCGGACCGCGCGAAGCCCCCGCTGCCGGACAAGCCCTCCATCGCCATCCTGCCCTTCGCCAATCTCAGCGCCGATCCCGATCAGGCGTATTTCGCCGATGGCCTGGTGACGGATCTGATCGCCGCGCTGTCCTGTTTGCCATCGCTCTACGTCGTGCCGCGCGACATCTCCTTCCGCTTCCGCGACCGCAGCGTCCCCTTGCCGCTGGTCGGCCGCGAACTCGGCGTGCGCTATCTGATCGAGGGGACGGTGCGGCGCGCTGGGCAGCGGCTGCGCGTCACCGGCGAGCTGCTCGAGGCGGAGACCGGCAAGCAGCTCTGGTCCAAGCACTTCGACGGCGATGTGGATGAGGTCTTCGACCTGCAGGACAAGATGACGGAAACCGTGGCCGCCATCATCGAGCCCCGGCTGCTGTTCGCCGAGGTCGAGCGTGCGCGCCGCACGCCGCCCGAGAACCTGGAGGCGCATGATCTGTTCCTGCAGGCCACTGGCCATTTCTACGCCATGGGGCGCGCGTACACTGCGGGGCCAGGGGCGCAGGCGGGATCAGCAGGCCTCCCAGCCTGCCCCGGAAGCCGCGAGGACAACATCCGCGCGATGGAGCTGACGGACCGCGCCCTGCGCCTTGATCCCAACAATGCGCGCAACCTCGCCCTCGGCGCGCTCTGCCGGCTCTACGCCAAGGTGCAGGGCTGGGTGCCACCGACCGACCCCTCCATCGCCGAGGGCGGCCGCATGGGATTCCGCGCCGCCTTCCATGCGCCAACCGACCCCGATGTGCTGTGGATGGCGGGCATCACCGTGGCGCTGGCGGGCGGCGATGTGGCCAGCGGCATCGCGTTGCTCGACCGTGCGCTGGCGATCAATCCGAATTCGGTCGATGCGCTGACCTACAGCGGCATGGCCCGCGCCTATGCGGGCGATGCGGATGTGGCGTTGCAGCACCTGACCCGCGCGGAGCAGCTCAGCCCGATCAACCCGCAGACCTACAACAAGAACATCGCCGCCGCCTTCGCGACCTTCGGGGTCGGCCGCTACGAGGAAAGCCTGCGCTGGTCGGAAAAGGCGCTGGTCGACAAACCGGACTTCACCCCGGTCTGGCGCATCCGCGCGGCCAGCTTCGGCCAGCTCTACCGTATCGATGAGGCGCATGAGGCGCTGTTGCGCATGCTGGCCCTCAGCCCGCAGGAAACCTGTGCCTCCCTGCGGGTCTATTACAGCGTCTCCTTCAAGGCCCCCGGCGCCGTGGATGCGCTGGTCGAAGGGCTGCGCCGCGCCGGGCTGCCGGAAGGCTGAACCCGGCGGCCGGCAGCCTCAGCCCAGCCCATCGGGCGCGCTCAGCGCATCGGCCAGCCGGTAGGCCATGGCGGTGATGGTCAGGCTCGGCGCATTCACCGGCGCCGTGACATGGGTGGAGGCGCCGCAAATCGACAGATTGGCATGCTCATGCGTGCGCAGCTTTCCATCCACCACGGAGCGGTCGGGGTCGTGTCCCATGCGCGTGGTGCCGGCGATGATGGCGTTGGACAAATAGGGCTCGTTCCACGTCACCTCGGTCGCACCCATGGCGTCAAAGATGCGCCGATTGGCGGCGAGCGCCTCGGCGAGCCCGGTGCGGGTGTAGTCATCGAGCGCGAAGCTCACGCGCGGGCGTGGCACACCCGCCGTGTCGCGAAGCGTGGGGTCGAGCTCGACACGGTTGTCCCGGTTGGGCAGCGTCTCGGCCGAGGCGTTGAGGCGCAGATGGCGCGAGACGCGCTGGTTCAGCGCCTCGACCAACGCGCTGCCCTTCAGACCATCGGCGATCAGCCGCTTCGCCACATCCGTGGCGTCGCTATTGCCCGACCAGCCGCTGTTCATGAAGGAGGTGCCGACCGGCGCCCTGGTGGCGCGGAAGGGGCCGTCGCGCATTTGCTCGATGCCGCTGGTCTGCTGCGGGCCGCGATAGGGCATCACCGGATCGCGCGTGAGGCCGGCGATATCCTGGTTGGCCTGGGTGAGCAGCCAGCGGCCCACATTATCCGTGCCGTTCGCCACACCCTGCGGCGCGTTTGGCTGCCGGCTCCCGAGCAGCAGGCGCGGTGTCTCGATCGCGTGGCAGCAAAGCACGTAGTGGCGCGCGGTGAGGCGCAGGATCGTGCCATCGGGCCGCGCGGCGCGGATGGCGGCGACGCGCCGGTCGAGTCCGATCTCGATGAAATCGGCGCGCGCCTCGGCGATCAGCCGCGCGCCGGCCGCCTCGGCCTTGGCGACATGCACCGAGGCGTCGTATTTCGCGCCGATCGGGCAGATCGGCACGCAGGTGTTGTTGCCGCAACAGGCGGGCCTGCCGTCGAACGGCACCGAGTTGCGCCCATGCGAGAACAGCCCGGCGGTGAGCCCCAGCGCGCCGAGCGCCGGCGCCAGCGCAAGATCCAGCGCACTGGGCGGGATCGGCGGCTGCGGGAAGCCGCCCTGGCGCGGCGCACCCCATGTGTACCGGGGGTCACCGGCCACGCCCCATTCGCGCTCGGCCCGCTCGTAATAGGGTTCGAGCTCGGCGAAGGTGACGGGCCAGTCCTCGGCCACGCCGTAGAGCGTGCGCGCCCGGAAATCGCTCGGCCGAAGCCGGTCGGCGAAGCCGGTCCAATGCCAGGAAGTGCCGCCCACCAGGCGCAGATAGGCGCCAATGAAGGGCATGGCGCCGCCCTGCGTGTAGAAATCATTGTAGCGCTGATCCTCCGGGAAGGGCGCGAAGGGATCGGGCGGATAAGCCGATTGCGGGCCTTTCACCGGATTGGCGAAAAAGGTGCGGGTGAGTTCGGCGCGGGTACGGCGCTTCCCTGCCTCCAGGATGATGACGCGCACACCCTTCTGCGCCAGCGCATAGGCCAGATGCGCGCCCGCGACGCCCGAACCGATGATGGCGACGTCGCAGCTCTCATCCGTGTCGCTCATGTGCGTGCCCAGTCGCCGAAGCCGCTGCTGCACAGGCCGGGCGCCTTGGCCGTGCGCAGCACCTGCCACGCCAGCGCCCAGGGGTAGTGCCCGAGGCTGGCGCGCGGATCGTCCGGCGCAGTCTCGCCCGTGTACAGGATCACGAGCAGGCGCCGCGCCAGCGGCTCCAGGGCCGCGGGGATGGCCGTACCACGCTGCCAGTCGGCAATGGCGGCGATCAGGGCAGTGACGCGCGCGGCGTCAAATTCGCGCACCAGCAGGACGCGCGCCGCATCCGCGACGAAGGCAGGGAAGGCGCCGCTGCCGGCCAGCGCCATGGCGGCATCGGCGAAGGCGAGCGGCGCCTGCGCGCCTGCCGCATGCGGCAGGCCCAGCGAGACACTGGCGGCCAGCGCGGCCCGGCGCGTGAGGGCGTGGTTCATGGCGGGCTCCGCACGGCGAGGATGAGCAGCCCGCGCGCGCGGCCGGATTCGGCGTCCGGGCTCAGCATGGCCGCGTGCAGCGTGGCGACCGGCACCCAGACGGGGGGGTATTTGTAGCGCGCGACATCCAGGATGAGGACGGAATCGCTCGCCGCGTCATATGCGGCGGCCGGTGAGATATGTCCGCCACCAACCTGGCCCAGCGGAACGCGCGCATAATTCAGCACGGCGCGGCGCGTGGGGTCGGCCAGGGCGGCGCGCAGCTGCTCGCGCAGCCCATCCACGCTCATCGCATCGGCGTGGGTGGCCTCGGCCTCGGCGCCGAGGTTGCGCGCGAATTGCGTGAGCTGTTCGAGCGTGAGGCCTCCGATCTGCACATCGGCATAGCTTTTCACCGCGAGGTTCAGCGGCGTGAAGAGGGATTCCTGCGTGAGCCGGCGATGGGGGTGGAAGACGGCGGGCGAGGGCTGCCGGATGCCGAGCGAGTTGAGCGCGGTGGCAAGCGAGGCCGGCCCGCAGAAGGTCAGGTACATCTCGGTCTCGAGATTGGCGAGCAGGCTCAGGGCGGCCGGCCCGGCAGCGGCGCGCGTGAACCGCTCGCTGCCGGCAGCGCTTTCGAGCGGCAGCAACTCGGCCCGTGCGGGCAGCGCCAGCAGCAGGACGAGCAGGAGGGCGAGCCAGCGCCTCATCGTAGATTCCTCAGCATGGCGAAGAAGGCGGCGAGCTCCTCGATCTGCGCATCGGTCAGATCCTTCGCGAAGTTCTGCATGAGTTCGGCGTTGACGCCATTGCGCTGGCCGGCGCGGTAGCCGCGCAGTGCGCCGGCAAGATATTCGCGGTGCTGCCCTCCGATGATCGGGTATTCGGGGTTGTCTGGCCGACCGGAGGCGCCGTGGCAGGATTGGCACTGGCCCAACAGCTCGGGCAGGGTCATCGGTGGATCGGCGGGCGGCGCGGGCGTTTGCGCCACGGCGCCCGAGGCGGTGATGGCCAGCAGCAGCAGCATCGCTCGCATGCGACATAGACACGCAATCAGCATCGCCTGATCTCCCTTGGCCCTGGTCAGCCCCTGGCCAGAGAGCGAGGGAAGTTTCGTCAAAACGCAGCTATGCAATTTATTGGAGAAACGTCCAGCCTTCCGGGCGTTCGCTTTGCCCAAGGCGCGCGGCGCCTATTCCTCCAGCGCCGCCATGGAGGCATTGGCATAGCGAAGGTTGCGCTCAAGCTGCCGCGCCATGGCGGCCAGCAAATCATAGGCGGCGGCCGGTTCATCCGCGCGCAGTGTGGCGATCGCGGCCGCGCTGATCCGCAGGCAACGCGCCTCTCCCTGCGCGAGGACATCGGCCGAGCGTGGCGCACCGGAGATCAGCGCCATTTCGCCCACCAGCGCGCCAGGCATCAACCGGCCGAGATAGACCGGTGCGGCTTGCCGCGGCCCGGCCGGGGGCATGGTGATGTCGAGGGTGCCTTCCAGCAGCAGATAGACGGCATCGGCCGGATCACCCGCGCGCATCAGCGCCTCTCCGCCGGGCACCACCACCTCATCTGCCAGCGCCAGCAGCGCCGCAATGGCTCCGGACGGCAGGCCCAGACTGCCGAACGCGGTGGCGGCATCCAGCGTCGCGGCACCGCTTCCGCCGAAGCTGGCCAGCAGGAGCGTTTCCACCCGCGCCAGTCCCGCCTCCAGCGTTTCAGCCAACTGGCCTGCGCGCAGTCTGACCAGCAGGCCGAACTGGTCCAGGCTGTCATGCACGGCGAAGCCGGGCCGTACCGGCGTCACCACCAGCGACACACCTGCCCGCCAGTTCCGCTCGCACAGCTGCACCAGGCGCCGCGCGCCGGACAGGTCGATGCTGTCCACCCGGCGCATGTCGAGGATGAGGTGCCGGGCGCCATCTGCGCGCGCCGCGTCCAGTGCCTGTTCGATCCCGTCGGTATTGCCGAAGAAGACCGCTCCCTCGATTTCGAGCACGCGGATTGCGCCGGCCTGGTCCGCCAGGGTCGCGGCCTCCTGCGGTCCGCGGCGGATGCGCGATCGGCCGGGCGGGTTGGCGTAGCTGCGGCGCAGCACGCCATGGGCCATGACCGAGGCGAAGACCAGCAAGGCGAGGACGAGCCCCGCGGCCACGGCCACCACAAGCCCGAAGGCCAGAGCGAGCACGGTGACCAGGAGCACGATGGCGATACTGCCCAGAATCTCGGCGCGCTTCTGCCGCGTGCCGCGGCGGATGCGCGGTGCGAGGCGCAGCACATCCGCGTCGATCATTTGCAAGGCCGCGGCGACGACGACACCCGCCAAAGCCGCGGCCGGCAGGAAATCCAACACCGGTAGTGGCAGTATCAGCACACCGAGCATCAACAAGCCGGTTACTACCGGGGCGGCCGCGCCGCGATTTCCGTTCAGGCGCAGCGCCATGGTGCCCGCATGCATGCTGGCGCAGGTCATGCCTCCCGCTACGCCCGACGCCATATTGGCGGTACCGAGGGCCAACATGTCGCGCCGTGATCCGGCATCCGCGCCGCCTGCGTCGCGGATCGCAGCCACTGATGTCATTACCTGAATCGAGGAGAGGAACGCGATCGAGAGGGCCGCCGGGATCAGAACCTCAAAGACGGTTACGCGCTTGAGGCCAACAATTTCGGCATAGGCGTCCGTCAGCATCGCGGCATGCAGCACCACCGGATCCAGTGCGCCGATCACGGACCCGAGCGGCAGGGCCGGCGCCCAGGCCGCCAGCGCATTGTGCAGGGCCGCGCCGACCAGGACGGCGCCAACCGGGCCCGGCAAGGACCATGGCCATTTGACCATCGCGAGGCCGAACGACACCCCGGCTACCAGCGCGGCACCGGCCAGGGGACCAGCGCCCGGCGCGAGGCCGAGCGCCACCGGAACCTGGCTGACCAGCAGCAGCGCGGCGGTTCCATTGATCAACCCCGCGACCACCGGATAGGGCAGCAAGCGCACCAGTCGGCCCAGCCCCGCGGCCGCCATGGCGAGTTGGAACACGGCCGAGAGCAGGCCGAGCGCCACAAGGACGGCCAAACCCGCCAATGCATCGCCAGGCGCCAATTCGCTACGCTCGATCAATGCCGCGAAGACACCCGCGGTGACCAGCGCGATACCGGCCGCGGGTCCCATGACAACGCCGGTCGTACCGGACAGAAGGTTGAACAGGATGCAGGCGATCGCGGCACCCAGCAGCGCGGCCGTAACCCCGAAGGGCAGGGCGGCCTGGCCGAGCGGGGCAAACGCGATCAGCCCATTCGCCATCGCGATCGGCAGACCGAGGATGAAGGCTGAAGATCCGTTTCCCACGATGGCGAGAATGGACGCGGCTGACGGGGCTCGTGCCCGGGCGTCTTGCTTGTTCAACGCCACCCTGACCACGTCCCGATGTTGAGGGAGCGCGTAGGGGGGGCGGTCTTGTCATGTCAAGCATCCAGGGCTGCCAGCGAGTGGGATTGACCCGGTTCCGTGGGCACCCTGAAGCTTTCGCCCGAGGTGTTTCTGATGCCCAGATCCCGTCCCCCCTAGTCGCCTGAGTTCCGTCGCCAGATGGTCGATCTGGTCCGCGCTGGTCGGAACCCCGATGACCTTGCCCGAGAGTTCGAGCCGACCGGTCAATCGATCCATGCCTTGGGTTGCGGTGGCTGATCGGCAGGATGGTCGCCGCGAGGATGTGCCGCCGGTCATGGCTGCGGCCGAGCGCGGCGAACTCGCCCGGCCTCGGCGTGAAGTCCGTCAGCTCCGGCTGGAGCGCGACATCTTGTCAAAAGCCGCGGCCTGGTTCGCTCGAGAGACCGGCACGATGCCGTCCGGATCTTCCGGTTCATGAGCGCGAACCAGGCCTGCTTCCCGGTTGCCCCGATGGCGCCCGTGCTCGGCGTGTCGAAGTCTGGCTACTGCGCCTGGGCGCATCGGCCGCGTTCGGCCCATGCCGTATCCGATGCGGCGTTGCTGAAGCGTGTTAGGACCTCGCATGCCAGTTTGCGCCAGACCTACGGAGCACCACGGATTCATGCCGACCTGCGGGCTTGTGGGGCAAAGCATGGACGCAAGCGGATCGCCCGCCTGATGCGCCATGCCGGGCTGGTTGGCGCGAGCCATCGGCATGGCGGTCCGACGACCACCAAGCGCGACCAGGATGCCAGGCCCGCGCCGGATCTGGTGGACCGCAACTTCGCAGCATCGGGGCCCGATCTGTCGTGGGTCGCCGACATCACTTACGTGCCGACCGCGACGGGCTTCCTCTACCTGGCCGTCGGGCTGGACGCGTGGAGCCGCAAGATCGTCGGCTGGGCCATGGCCAACCATCTGCGTGCCGAGTTGGTGCTCGACGCCATGGAGATGGCGGTCGGCCAGCGCCGACCCGCCATCGCACCACCCTCCTGACCGGTGTTGCGACGACCACGTGAATCCACCTAATAAACCTCGGTCACCTTCGGCAAGCAGTGCGGTGAAGCAGGCGTCCGACCTTCGATGGGCTCCGTCGGTGACGCCTACGACAACGCCAGGGCCGAAAGCTTCTTTTCCACCCGCCAAGCCGCACTCCTCAGCCGCCGCCGCTTCGTATCCCAAGCCGAGGCCAAGATGGCCTGCTTCAGCGACGTTGATGGCTGGTGCAATCCCGTGCGCCCGCATTCCAGCCTCGGATACCGCTTGCCAATCGGCTATGAAACCGCAATGCAGCCCGCCTTGACCACCGCATGGAACGCAAGCCCGACAACCGTCCACCAAGACGGGGTCAATCCCAGTTGCAAGGCGCTCCCCGCAGGCGCGGGGATGAACCGTGGTGCTGCCTCACATGAGCTGCCAAGCTTGCCGCGAAATTCGCCGCACAGGAAAGGCAAAGTAGCATGAGCGGCTTCGACCTCGCTTACGTAGCACTCGTAAGCCGTGATGTACGCCAGGCGGAACGCGTGCTCGGCGACCTTCTTGGCCTGCCCCGGCATGACATGAGCTTCGGCGATAGTCGCGCCCCGTGCTTTGCCCTGGGTGACACGGTGCTCGCGCTGTTTTCGCCGCAGGACCCGTATCTCGGGGCCAACGTACGTCCTGGCGTGCACCACCTGGCTCTCGTCGCGCCGGACCCGGCTGCCGGCGCCAGGGAACTGGAGCAAGCAGGCTTCAGCACTCTCGCGGCACCGGGCGGCGGGATGGCGCTCGATCGGGCGCAAACCGGCGGCGTACAGCTCCGCCTGTGGCCCGCGCTCGGCTTTGAGGCCGGCCGATCGGCGCATGCGACTCGCATCGATCATATCGGCATCGCCAGCGTCGATAATCAGGCGGCGATAGCTACCTTTTGCGACGGGTTCGGGTGCCCGCTTGAGAGCCAGCAGACCGATATGGAGGTGCAGATCTCGGTGGAGAGCTTCACCTCCGATCGGTATGGCGTCGTCTATCACACCCGGGCTCCCGTGCCGGTCGGCGGGCTTCGTGTCGCCTTCGTCACCACGGGCGATTGCGAGCTGGAGTTTTTGCAGAATTTCGACCCGGGTCAGGACGGCCGCGTCTCACATGGCAGCTCGGGCAATACGCGACAGGACCAAGGTGCCATCGCGCGCTTCGTGGAGTCGCGCGGCGCCGGGTTGCACCATGTCGCCTTCAAGGCGCCGGACATCGACCGCACGCTGGCGCATCTGCATGAGGCGGGACTGCCGATGATCGACCGTGTCGGTCGCCCCGGCTCTCGCCGTGCCAGGATCGGGTTCTGCCATCCCGATGCCATGGGCGGCGTGCTGCTGCATGCCGTCCAGCGTGATTGAAGCAACCAACAGACGAGGGGCCAGATCCCATGGCCGGTGAGCCTCTGCGCATCCTGGGCCGCGCCAATTCCTTCAACGTCCGCAAGGTGCTCTGGCTTTGCGACGAGCTTGGCCTCGACTGGGTGCGCGAGGATTGGGGCCGCGGTTTCCGCCCGACGACCTCGCCGGACTTTCTGCGGCTGAACCCGGTGGCACAGGTACCGGTGGTCATGGATGGCAGCTTCGTGCTGCGCGAATCGCACGCCATCTTGCGCTACCTCTGCCTCAAACATGCTGCCGAGGCCCTCTATCCCTCCCTTCATGAGCAACGCTTCCAGGTGGAGCGCTGGATGGACTGGATCTCCTACGACCTTACGCACGCCATGCGCGGCGCCTTCCTCGGCGGCCAGATCGGCGAGGCGCCGTGGAACAACCCCTGGTTCGTGGCCCAGGGCCGGATGGATTTCACCCACTGCATGCGCCTGGTCGAGGAAGAGCTGGCCGATGGCCGCGCCCATGCCTGTGGCGAGGCCTTCACCCTGGCCGACATCCCGCTTGGCCTGGTCGTGAACCGCTGGTTCGCCGTGCGAGGGTTCGACAAGCCGGAGCTGCCGCGCGTCGCTGCCTATTTCGAGCGCCTGTCTCAGCGCCCCGCCTATCAGGCCCACGGGCGCAACGGTTTGCCATGACGTTCAGCATGCGAGGGAGACAACCCCAATGAGACGCGCATTCCTCCACGGCTGGGCGGCCGCCCTGATCCTTGCCGCGCCGGCATGGGCGCAGGCGCCTGCCGAACGATCAATTCGTCTGGTGATCCCCTACGCGCCGGGCGGCGGCACCGATGCAACGATGCGCGTCCTGGCGGGACCCATGGGCGCCATCCTTGGCCAGACCATCGTCATCGAGAATCGGACAGGCGGCGCTGGCACGATCGGGGCTGCGGTGGTGGCGCAAGCGCGCCCCGATGGGCTGACGCTGCTTGCCGACCCCTCGGCCCATGCGCTGAACCACGTGCTCGTGCGCAACCTGTCCTTCGCCTACGAGCGCGACTTTGCGCCCATCGCGCGGCTCACTGTCATGCCGCTGATCCTGGTGGTGTCCGCCCAGGAACGGGCGCCCGACCTGGCCGCCTATGTCGGCTGGGCGCGGGCGCAGGGCGGGCGGCTATCCTGGTCGAGCGCGGGTATCGGCACCGCCTCGCATCTGGCGGGTTTCCTGTTCGTTCAGCGAGCCGGCATCGACGCGGTTCACGCGCCCTATCGCGGTGGTTCCCCGGGGGCGCAAGCGGTGCTGGCCGGTGACACGGCTTTCAATTTTGCGACGGCGCCCTCGGCCATCGGTCTGGTGCAAGGCAGCCAGCTGCGTGCCCTGGCCGTCTCGAGCGCGACGCGCCTGGCCATCCTCCCCGATGTGCCGACCGTGGCGGAGGCGGCGCTACCCGGCTACGAACTGGTTGAGTGGATCGGGCTTTGGGCGCCGGCCGGCACGCCGGCACCCCTTCTGGAACGGGTGCAGGACGCTGCGGCGCGGACGCTGGCCATGCCCCAGATCCAAGCGAGGCTGGCAGTCCTCGGCATGGAGGCCGGCTTCCAGCATCGCGCTGAGTTTGCGGAATTCCTCGCCCAGCAGCGGTCGCTGCTAACGCGCCTTGCCAGTGAAGCCGGGCTCCGCCCCGAATGACCGCGCCGGGTGCCTTGGACGGAACCTTCGTCCTAGACCTGACAACGTTCCTGTCGGGGCCGTACTGCTCGATGATGCTGGGTGACCTTGGCGCTGATGTCGTCAAGGTTGAGCGGCCGGAGGGCGACGAGGCACGCCGCATGCCGCCCTTCGTCGAGGACCGCAGCCAGCCCTTCGCGCTTTGGAACAGGAACAAGCGATCTATTGCGCTGGATTTGAAGGATCCCGCAGATGCCGCCGTGCTGTGGCAGTTGGTCGGCCGCGCCGACGTGCTGGTGGAGAATTTTCGGCCAGGTGCGCTTGCACGTGCCGGTTTCGGGTGGGAGGCGCTCCACGCGGCCAACCCGCGCCTTGTCGTGGCTTCCATCTCGGGCTTCGGGCAGACCGGGCCCTGGGCGCAGCATGGCGGCTTCGACATGATGGCGCAGGGCATGTCGGGCCTGATGGCCGGCAATGGCCCGCCGGAAGGCGAGCCCTACAGGCTTCCGATCGCCATCACCGACCTGGCAGCGGGCATGTTTACCACCAGTGCCATCCTTGCCGCGCTTCTCGCGCGTGCGCGGACTGGCCAGGGGCAGCATATCGATCAATCCCTGCTGGAGGCCGGCATGGCGCTTGGAGTCTACGAGGCCGCGCATGTCTTCACGCACAGCACGCGCCCCGAACGCATGGGCCAACTGCATCGCGGCAATGCGCCCTACCGGGTGTTCCGCACCGGGGACGGCTTCATCACCATCGGCGCCAACAAGGACGCCTTCTGGCGCGGTCTGTGCGCGATAATTGGCCGCCCGGACCTGCCGGACGACCCGCGCTTCGTCACCAATGCCGAGCGCGTGCGCAACAACGCGGCCCTCGTCGCGATTCTGCAGGCGGCGCTGGAGCAGCGGGACAGCGCGCATTGGCTCGCGGCGTTGGAGCGAGCGAGCATCCCAGGTGAGCCGGTGCTCTCCTATGACGAGGCCTTGGCGCATCCGCAGGCCGTGGCGCGCGGCGTTCGTACCACCCTCGATGATGCGCACCGAGGCCCAATCGCCACCTTGGCATCGCCACTCCGCCTTGGCGGCACGCCTGCCACCCTGCGCCGCCGTGCGCCAGAGCTGGACGAGCATGGGTCCGAGATCCGGGCGTGGCTCAGGGGCGGAGGCTAACCAGTTCGTTCTGGCGCTTGGGCCGGCGAGCGGCGCCGATTTGGCCATCGCCGTCTGCACATTCTGCTGGCGCGGAAGCGCGCCCGCGACGCAGCGGTGCCGGAACTGGTCCTGACATCGATCACGTCGCCGACCCGCGCCAGCTTCGATCTCGGCGCGGGCAAAGTACGATGCGTGCTCCCGCGCGGTGCCTTCGTCCTGACCTCACCTGGCACGCCGATACGGATTTTGGTGGACGGCCTCCACAGCATCATCGTGCTTGCGATTGAGTGTTCAAAAGCGACGCCGATGAGTTCCCGGCCAACGCTTGATTTCTGGCCGCTTCACCACGGCCAGAGCGCAGATCCCGTCATTCAACCGCGCTGCGATGTGTCTATGCTCTGGTGCCGACGCGACAGGACGTTTGCGGCACATTTTTGGCTGCGTGAGCGGATCATCGGTCTCAACTCGCCGCGCGGCTGACGCGCTGACCGCCGGAGTGGTGGGAACGCGGTGTAGGCGATTTGAACCAAGTCACTGCGCCCGCCGCATCACGCGTCGTTTGGCGACCGTCTTGGGATTGATCCCGAAGCGGCCGGCCAGCGTCCTCAGGCTCTCTTGAATGTACTGTATCGCTCTTCGGACTGCCGCCGTCGCTGTGGCGCTGCCGTGGAGAACCTGGCTCATCGTGCGTTCTTGAATTCGCTAGAAAACACTGATCCATCGAGCTCCGGGACAAAAAACTAGCCATCCGATCCAGTGCGCGGCCGGTGCCCAAACTGGAGCGTTTTGCCGACAGAAACGCAATGTCAGGCAGATTTGCTGGCGCCGACGACACGAGCATGCACGCCGCTACGCTCGGCGCGCATGGTCGCCTCGACGATTCGCTCCCAGGCCAGGGCCGAAGCGACGATCGCGTCGAGATCATCATGTTCCGGATGCCAGTCCAGCACTGTGCGAAGGCGCCTACTGCAGGCCACCAGGCTGGGCGGGTCTCCGGCCCGCCGCCCTTCGCTCCGAAGCCGGATTGGAAAACCTGCCGCACGCTCAACCGCGCGCACCACCTGGCTGACCGTGTGTCCGTGGCCATAGCCGCAATTCAGCACTTGGCTGGCACCGCCATCGCCGAGATAGCGCAGCGCTGCGACATGCGCGCGCGCCAGATCGCTGACATGGATGTAGTCGCGCACACCGGTGCCATCTGCGGTATCGTAGTCCTGCCCGAAGATGGTGACCGCCTCCCGCCGGCCGAGTGCCGCTTCGCATGCGACCTTGATCAGGTGCGTAGCATGCCGGTTGCGCGATCCGGCTCGGCCTGCGGCATCTGCACCCGCCACGTTGAAGTAGCGAAGCGCAACCATCGCCATCCCATGCGCGTCTGCGACGTCGTGCAGCAGCCGCTCCGCCGCGAGCTTGCTTGCCCCATAGGGGTTGATCGGCCTGCAGGGCGCGTCTTCGGTCACCGGCGCGCCATCGGCGATGCCATAGACGGCCGCGGTCGAAGAAAAGACCAGCCGTGCGATGCCTTCCGCAACACATGCCTCGGCAAGGCTCAGCGTATTGGCGACGTTGTTGCGCCAATAGCTCAGCGGCCGCGCGACGCTTTCGCTGACGACCAGTGATCCTGCAAGATGCACGACGGCGCCAATGGCGTGCCGGCGCAGCGTCCGGCGCACCAGTCCAGTATCACCGCTGGACCCCCGCACCAGGGGGATGCCGGCCGGCACTGCCTCCGAGAAGCCGGTCGAAAGATCGTCGAGAATTACGACCGGCACGCCGGCATCGCGCAGCGCGAGCACGACGTGGCTACCAATATAGCCAGCACCGCCGGTGACGAGCAGGTCTGCTCGTTCATGTGGCGACCCCTTCCGGCAAGCGTGCTCCGGCATCGTGCCGAAAGGTTTCCAGCGGCCCCGCCGCGGCAAGCGCGGCTTCAAGTCCCGCTATGCCCCCGAACTGGAAGCCCAGCTGGGTGCGGTAGGACGCGCAGGCGGCAAGGCGCGCCCGGGCGTCGCCGTGGACGGCGCATACCGACAGCTGCGCCATGCTGTCTTCAAAGGGCTGAGCCGTGGCGCTGCGCATCGCATAGGGGAAGTCGGTCCACCACATCGCCGGCCGTGCCGCCTGCAATACCGCGTGGACCAGCAGCACGTGATCTACATGGCCGCCGATCGCCTGCGGGGCGAGCACGAGATCCGCCTTCAGGTCGGCAAGCGCCGCGGCCAGGCCATGGGCGGGGTCGTCGTGCAGCGGCGCGCCGAACAACGCCGCAGCATCGCCGTAGCCGCGATGGGGCGCCTCTGGCCAATCGAGCCACAATGGCTCGGCACCCAAAGCGTCGCAGGCGGCGGCATCTTCGGTGCGGCGCAGCGCCATGTAGTCGACTTCGGGGGGCAGACCCTTGTCCGTCTGGCAGGCCAGCGCAAAGCCTTTGGGGCCGAGGATGGAGCGAGTGAAGACGGTGCAGATCGTCACCGCCCAGCCCAGCTGCACGAGGCGCGCGAGCGTGCCGCCACAGGAAAACGCGGCGTCATCCAGATGCGGCGACAGGGCCAGGGCGTGCGGCATCAGAGCAGATGCGGCGCGGCGCGAAAGCGGCACCCCGCATCATGGGGCAGGGCCGTGTCCATCCCCTGCGCGCGCGGCGCCGCCCCGCACAATTCCGCATAGATGCCCATGATCTGCCGACCCACGGCGGACCAGGAATAGGTGCGGCGGCACTCTTCCAGCGCAGCATCGGCCAAGCGCCGGCGCAGCGGCTCATCCTCGATCAGCCGCCGCAGCCCCGCCGCCTGGGCCGCGATGTCACCAGGCTGCACCAGCAGGCCGTTCTCACCGTCGCGCAGGCAATCCATCACGCCCACCGCGTGGCACGACAGGCACGGCAGGCCCGAGGCCATCGCCTCGAGGATCGTGTTCGAAAATCCCTCAGCGTAGGTGGGCGAGACGAAGATGTCGCCCATCGCATAGACCGCCGGCGCTTCCTCATAGGCTGCATGCCCCGTGAAGCGCACGGCCACGTCAAGCTCGGCGGCGAGTGCCTGAGCCGCGTCGAAATCCGGCCCGATGCCCGAGACCACCGCTTCGAAGCTTGTGCCCCCATCGCGCAGCAACCGCAGCGCGTGCATGAAATCCAGCACGCCTTTCCGCCGATCCACCCGACCGTGATAGAGCAGGCGCGGAACCGGTGCGGCTGTACCCGGCGCCTGCACAGGAGTGAAGCGCGAAACATCGACCGCACCGGGTACGATGGTGAACCGCTCCCGTGCGACGCCCAGGCGCTCCACCACCTCCGCCGCAAAGCTCTCGCACCCGATCAGCAGCGCGTCGGCGTGCTCCACCACGCGCAGCATCGCCTGCCGATGCGTCTCGCAGCACGACCCCACCCAATGCCCGTCCCCGCCCTGGATCGAAACCACCGCGGGGATGCCCAGGCGCTGCGCGGCCAGCAACACGGCCCAGCCATTCGGGTAGCCATATTGCGCGTGCAGCACATCAAAAGGTGCGCGCGCATGCTCGGCGACAATGGTGTCCAGCATGGCGTCCACGTCGCGTTCAAAATCGGCCGGCTCGACCTCCTCGCCATGCGATTGCAGGCCGATGACGCGCACACCCTCGACATCCGGCGGCGGCCCGCCGCCATAGATGCGCGTCCCCGCCGCGTCGCCGCGATACTGGCTCACCATCGTCACGTCATGCCCGGCACCCACCAGCTCGGTGAGCAGGTTTGCGGCATAGACACTCATCCCGCTGATCGCGGGGAAGAAGCGGCGAGAGCAGAACAGCACCCTCATGCCCGGCACGCCTTCAGCCAGGCGATGGCCTCGGGCACCATCGCGTGGGCACGATGGCTCTCGCGCGACAGCTCGACGCAGACAAGGCCGCTGAAGCGAATTGCCTCCAGCGCATCGAGGCAGGCGGGGATGTCCATGTCGCCCTCGCCGAAGGGCAGGTGGGTGTGGTCGCCACGACGCATATCCTCGATGGCGACGGTGCCGATATGGTCGGCGAATTCAAGCGCGGCGGCGGCAGGTTCGCGCTCATGAGTGACCAGGCAATGCCCGAGGTCGAGCGCGAGCTTTAGGGCTGGCAGACGCTCATGCAGCACCGCCCAATCATCCACCGTCTCGATAAGCATCCCGGGTTCTGGCTCAAGGGCCGCGACCACGCCCGCGCGCGCCGCATGGTCCAGCACGGCGGCGACACCCGCCTCCAGCCAGCCAGCGGCCTCGGCGCGGTCCACGCCCGGCAGCGGCACGCCGGCCCAGAAAGACATCGCCTCTGCGCCGAGGATCGCGCCGATATCGGTCGCGCGGTTGAGAAACGCCACCCGCCCCGCCCGTGCTTCGGGCGTGGGCGAGAGCAAGGTCGGTTCATGCTTGCGCCGGGGGTCGAGCAGATACCGCGCGCCGGTCTCGATCACGCAGCCGAGCCCGTCCGCGCGCAACCGGCGGCCGAGCGCCTCTGCCCGCGCCTGCCAGCCCTCTGCCATCGGGTCCAGGTGATGATGGTCGAGCGTAAGTGCGACGCCCGCATAGCCGGCATCGGCGATCAGGCCGACGGCATCATCGAGGCGGTGATTGGCGGTGCCATTGGTGTTGTAGGCATAGCGGAGCGTCATGGCGTGGCCTTTCCATAGGCGCGGTGCAGCAGGCGCATGGTGTGCAGATCGCGCACGAGGCTGAACGCAGGCTGCCGCGCCTGCGTCACGTGGCGCGCGAAGGCCGCCATCTGCCGTGTGAAGGGCGATGTCGCGGCATCGGGGACAGGCAGGGGAGAGCGCAGGCCGGTGCGGCCATCGATGCGCCACACCGCCCCGCCCGCGGTCTGGCCCATGGTGTCCTCGGCGAGCAGCTGTCCGGTGCTGCCCGTCACCTCCAGACGCCGGCGCGGCAGTCCCTCGGGGCAGTTGTAGGCAATGTGCAGACTGACCAGCACGCCACCGCCCGTGCGCCCGATCAGCATGGCACCATCATCCACCGCATAATCCTGCACGCGATGCTGCGTGAGTGCCGCCACTTCCTCCACCGGCTCACCGAGCAGGCAATCGATCAGGTCCAACCCATGCGGGGCAAGGTCCATCATCGCACCGCCCCCCGCACGCGCGGGGTCCGCACGCCAATTATCGGCCGCGAAACCGGCATCCACCCAGCAGGCATAGACGATGCGTATCGACGTGACGGTGCCGATGACACCCGCCGCCATCGCCTCCGCCATCGCGGCATGAGCCGGGTGGTGGCGCTGGTCGAAGGCGGTGCCGTAGGGGATGCCGGCGGCATGGATGGCTGCGCCCATCGCCTCGGCATCAGAGAGCGTCGCCGCCATGGGCTTCTCGCACAGCACGGGCTTGCCCGCGGCTGCGGCCGCCTCGACGCCAGCGCGATGGAGGTGGTTCGGCGTGGCGACGTAGATTGCCTCAACCCCAGGGTCATCCAGCAGCCCCGCGATATCGGCATGTGCGCGTGCGCCAAGTGCTGCACCCGCCTGCCGCGCTGCGGGATCGGGATCTGCGATGGCAGCGAGGTGCCCGCCCGCCGCGACCATCGCGGGTGCGGCGAAGTCGCGCGCCACCCAACCGAAGCCTAGCACGCCCCACCCAAGGCCCGCCATGGTCACCACCGCTCCGGCAGGTCGACCAACTCGCGCCGCAGCGCCTGGTCGCACAGCAGAGGCTTGGCCGTATCAAGGATGGCGCACGGCGGTGCCGTTGTCGTTTCCGGATAGGTCGCGCGCGGCCCGTATTCGCGCCCATAGCGTTCGCTCGGCCAAGCACGACGAGACTGGCCATCATAGAGCGGGTTGCGCGACAGCAACGCCCCCTGCGGCGGCAAGGCGAGCCCGCCGCGAATGGCCCGCGCCGGCCGCAGCCCTGGCCCCGACGCAATCGCAAAGGCCTCTGCCCCGGCCAGGGCTGCATGGTGCGCCGCCCGAGGTGCCCGGCCGGCGAGCAGGGCCTGCGTCAACTCCGCATCATCGTACAGCGCTGCACCGGGAAATATCGCGATCACTTCGCTCGCGCGCATTGCGCTGCCGGCGGAAAAGTTCGGCCAATCCCGATTGTGTACATGCCCAACGGCCAGCACGCCCATCGGCGCCAGCAGATGCGTGAGCTGCGCGGCAATATCGGGCTTGGGCTCAAGGAAATAGAAAGCATCATGGCAAGCGACGAGGTCGAAACCTGCATCCGGAAACGGCCAGGTCTGCGCCGCGTCGATACACACGAGCCGCGCCTCCGGCACCACCCAATGCCGCGCGACCCAGAGCTTGGCGAAGACCACATCGGCACCGGACACAGCCGCACCGCGTCGCGCCAACTCGCGTAGATGGTGCCCGATCCCGCAGGCGAGTTCGAAGGCGGTGGCGGGTGCCGGACAATGCGCCTCCACCAGCGCCAGGCCCGCGAGGAAAGTGGGGTCCGACCAGCGATGCGCGAAGTAGTTGGCGACCGGGCCCCAGGCGAGCAACGCCATGGCCTGCCGCAGGTTCAGTGCATCGCGCCCCGCGATAAGGTCACGCAGCGCGGCGGGATCGGCGGTCTCTCCGCGCCACCAATCATCCTGGTCGGCCAGGAGCAGCACGAGCGCGCCCGAGCGATCCCCCGCATCAAGCCGCGCCAGCGCTGCCTCCGCCAGTTGCTCCCGCCCCGCGCGGAGGAAGGGAATGCCATCCGCGACCGGCCAGCGCCGGCCGTCGGTGTCGCGCACTGAATGCGCGCTGTCCGCGATCACGCGGCAAGCCCCATGCGGTCGAGCAACGCATCCTGAAATGGCTTGATTGGCCCCGCATGGATCAGCGCCATTTCGTTCAGCACAAAGGCCATGGAGGTGCCGGACGCACGCAGGTGATGCGCCATCTGCAACACGCGATCGAGCGTGTCGGCGGCATGGAAAACCGCGCCCTCGGCAGTGTCGACATCGGGCAAGATGCGGCACGCCGCGGCCACGCGCTGGCCGAGTGCCGGAGCGAGTTCCCCCAGTGCGAGTTCCGTCGCGCCCGCGATAGCAGGACCCAGCCATTCGCCCAGCAGCATCTCGCCCGCAAAGCCGCTATCGGCCAGCAGCGCATTGTGGAGATGGTGCGAGAGCGAGGCCAGGAAGACGCAGCCCCGATCAGCACCCGCTCCGGGCGCCAACAGGACGGCCGCCACCGCGACACACAGGCAATGTTCTGCATGGCTCTCGGGCGGCTCCAGCATAAGCCGCGGCATCCCCAGAGCGGTTGCGCCAGCGCGGGGCTGGCGCGCGAGGCGCGCGACAAAGCCGGGCATGGCAAGGCTTGGCCCCGGATCGGCGCCCTCATCGAAGAGTGGCTGCGCGGAACCGCCACGCAGCCACTCCCGCTCGGGTGCTGTCATAGCGGCCGCGGCAGCATCGAAGGCTGCGCCGATGATCGCATTGACCGCCTCGTCCGGCACGCCCGCCGCGCTCAGGCTCGCACCATCGAGGTCACCGAGCCGTGTGGCCACCAGCGCGCGCGCGGTGATGTCGCGCGCGACCGAGTCCATTCCCTCACCCGCCACCAGCCGTCGCCATGCCTGGCTGAACAGCCGCTCCGCAATCGACCCTTCTTGCCCGGCCGACCGCACCCGCTTGAGATCGCCGATCTCGCGCAGCACGGGCAGCCAATGCGGCGAGGGCAGCATCACGCCGCGGCACCGTCCATCAGCCAGTCGTGCAGCATCCGCTCCTGCACTGGAAACGCATGCTCGGGCGGCTGGCCCTGGGCGGTCATCGGCGCCTTGAAGAAGAGCGACAGCTGCTCCTGCGGGCCGGCGTCGCCGCGCTGCTGCGCAAGATCGAGCACGCGGGCAATCTCGAGCACCAGCGGTGCCGCGAGCACGCTGTCCTTGCACAGGAAGTTCACCTTGATCTGCATCCGCTGGCCGAGAAAGCCGGTGACGTCGATATTATCCCACGCTTCCTTGTCGTCGCCGCGCGGGCGGTAGTAGCGGATATCCACCAGGTGATCCTCGACCGGGTAGCCCAGGATGGAATCGAGCACGCTGCCCTTGGTGCCGAGCTTGGAGCGCAGGCTGTCGGGGTCCTGCAGCGCCTCGCCGTCGCGATTGCCGAGGATATTGGTGGAGAACCAGCCATCGACATGCAGCGCGCGCGCCTTGAAGGCGGGTGCGAGTACGGTTTTGATCAGGGTCTGCCCGGTCTTGCCATCCTTGCCCGCGAGCGGCACGCCACGGCGCTGCGCGAGTGCGACAAGGGCGGGCACCTCGGCCGCCGTCGAGGGCGTGAAATTGCCATAGGGCACGCCCTCCGCGATCGCCGCGTAGGCGTAGAGCATCGCTGGGCCGATCGCCGCGTCATCGGCATTGAGTCCGCGCTCGAAAGCCTCGGGCGTCGTCCAAGCCTCGCTCGCCTCCGGCGTGCGTTCGGTGGAGGCAAGGTTGATCATCACGACGCCATCGAACCCGCCCTCCTCGCGGAAGCGGCGGAGGTCCTGGCCGATCGCCTCGATCGCGGCGCGATGGCCACTGACAGCGCGCGTGTTCGCCCCCTCGATGCGGCGGCAATACTCAACGCTCGCGACACCTGGCCAGGGGCGGATAGCCGCAAGCGCCGGCTCGACGCTCGCCATCTGATCGGCCGGCAGCACGCGATGCTCGGCGGCGGCATCGGCCAGTGATTGCGCGTTGAGGTCCCACCCGCGCAACGATAGGTCCTCATAAGGCACGAGGCGCGGCACCGACATGTGTGCGAGCGGAAGTCCGTCCATGCGGTTGGTGCCAAGGCGAAGGATCTCGAGGCCCGCGGCTGCGGTGGTGGCCACGGCCCCGCCCATGCCGATAACGGCAACACCCACTTTCCTGCGCTTTGCCATTATGTTCATACGACGCGTCCCTATGCTGGAGGCGCCATGAAGACGGCACCGACATCAAACCCAGGCCGCCTGTTCCGCAGACAAACTCGGTCGGGTGGGCAGGTAAGGGTGTAACGGCGTGTCGCAAGGCGGGGATGCGCTGCGATTTTTTTCGCAGGCGCCGCAACCCCGCCGCTATTGCTGAAACCGGCGCACCATCCCCGCGCTGCCAGCCGCAAGAACTGCGAAGCCAACCGCGACAATGCCGGCAAGCGGCACAATGCCCAGAGCAGCTGCAGGGCCCGCGGCAGCAGAGCCCAGCACATCGCCGAGGTTCAGCGCCGCCATGTAGAGCGCAAAGCGGCTCGCTGCCACCGCGCCGCGGCTTGCCTGCATCACCACCGGGGCGAAGGCCACGAAGGTCAACGCAGACGTGATGCCCGACAGCGACAGGGCCACCGGCCCGGCAAGGACGACGCCCCAGGCGAGCAGGGCAGCCGAGGCCGCATGCGCGAGGGCACTCGCGCCGAGCAGCCAGCCCAGCGACCGCTCGGGCGAGACACGGTCCGTCCAGCGCCCGACGAGCCAGGCCCCGAGCGTGCCGGCGGCGAGGCCGACCATCCCTTGCGCCGTGGAGAGCGTGCTCGCCTCCCAGCCCTGCTGCCGGATCAGGTGGACGCCAAGCGGCAGGCGAAAGACCGCGCCGAGAAAGTCCTGCGCCATGCAAAACAGCAGCAGTGCGACGTGCACGGGGCGCACCGTCTCCCGCGCTAATTCCGCCAGCAGCACCAAGATGCCGGGCCGCGCGGATCGCGCACCGCGACGAAGGGACAGCCATGCATCGCCGGCGGCCTCGCGCACCAGCAGCGGCATCGTCATGGCGAGGAAGCCGAGGCAGAGCAGCAGCATCGCGGCGCGCGCAAGCCCCGCCCAAGGCAACACCCAGGCGAAGAGAATGGCCCCGACTGCAAGGCCGCAGACAAAGCCCGCGCGCGTGCAGGCGGTCGCGGTGCCCAGCCGGTTCGCAGGCGTATGATCGATGATCATGGCGTCTGCCGCCGTGTCCATCAGCGCCGCGCAGGCGCTGTGCAGCGTGAAGACCGCAGCGATGGCCGGCAGCGTGGCCGGCGTCGCCTCGCCCAGCCATAGCAGGCCCGTGAGTGCCGTGAGCGAACCCGCCATGGCAGCCAGGATCCAGAAGCGCCGACGCCCCATGCGCATGGCGCCGAACCGGTCCACCACCGGCCCCCAGAGCGGCTGGAGGATCCAAGGCACGCCAATGGCGGCCGCGTAGGCGCCGAGTGCCGCAGCGCCGGCGCCCATACCCGCCACATGGTTTGGCAGCGCGGTCAGTGCGAAACCGGCGACGATGCCCTGGTAGCAATAGAGCGACGCGACCAGCGCGAGGCGCCAGCCGGCCGCGGCCGCCAGCGGCCCGCTGCGGGGCATCAGCCGGGCTGCCGCATACCCTGGCGGCGCATCCGTTCCCGCTGGGCGGAGAAGGTGCCCGGTTCGCGGTAGAGCGGGTAGAGGCTGCCGACCAGGCGATCGGCCAGCGCCTTGTCGAACCAAGCCGGCCCGCCGGCGCGGGCCTCATCCTCCGCCCGCAGCAGCACTCGCCCGGCACCCTCCTGCGGTGCGTCCAGCACAAGGGGGTCGCCGCGCTCGCGCAGCCGCCGGACGCCGCGCCAGCCGATGCGATGGTAGCTCATCGTCTCCACCTCGAGCCCAGGGACCACGACCTTGACTGCGCGCACGGCGTGCCCGGGCGGGGAGCAATCGACGTAGAAGACATCAAGCCCCTGCGCCGCGAGGCGTTGAGTGAGAAGCTCCAGCAAGGCCGCCGAGGTCGCCGGCGCCGCGCTCGGCAAGCCGGACAGGTCCTGCCGCGAGGTTTCGGAGAATACCGTTGCCGCAAGCCGCGCCTGCAAGCCTGCCGCGTCGTCGTCGAGCCAATCGGCCATGGCGTGCAGGGCCCGCGGCTCTTCCTCGTCGACGTCGAGGAGTGCCAGTTGCGGGCCGGTGTAGATGGGCGGCAGGTGGCGCAGCAGCAGGTCGACCGGGCCGTGCGTCGCGGCCTTTCGTGCACGCGAGCCGCAGAATTCCAGCAGCGCCTTGCGCAGCGCGCGGTTGCGGTCCGGATGCGCCGCCTCGCCGCAGGAGGTGACCTGGATCGGCACCGTTGGACCGCCGCGATCGGGCCCCACGACATAGAGATTGGGGATGTCGAACTCGGTCGAGGCGAGCTTGATGGTCACATCGATCCCCAGCGCGCGCAGATGCACGAGCAGGCCCTGCACCTCCGCATCCGGCACCTCGTCCAGCGTCAGGACCCGGCCCTGGTCCAGTGCGCGGAAGCCGGTCACGTTCCCGTCCCGCTGCAGGGCTTCCATGATCCCGTGTGCGATCGCGTGCTCCAAATCGAGCCCTGCGCCGAGCCCGCTGGTGATCGGGGTGATCAGCCGCGCCGGCCCATGCACCATCTGGTAGGGATAGGCCGCGACCCACTCCACTGGGATCAGCGTCGTGGCACCATCCGGCCATTGCCGGGCCTCCATCCAATCGAGCTCCATCGCGGCGTCGTAGGCGCTGCCTGCCGGCAGGCCGAGCGTCAGCGGGTCAATCACTGCGCGCTCCGCGGACAGGGCTGCGAAGCTGCCGCGGATGGGCGTGATGCGCGCCACCTGCAGCTCGACATGGATTTCCTCGCATAGCTCGCCCAGCGCGCCGACCTCGGCCTGGATGGCGGTAAAACCATAGCCATATCCCGTTGTCGCGGGCTTGCCCGGCGCGATGAGATTGGCCTGCACCACGGGTACGCCGGTGCGGTCCAGCGCATCGATGCGAAAGACGGTCAGCTCACCATCGCCGGCCAGGCTTTCGCGGAACGCTGCGGCCACTTCGTCGAGCGTCACGATGCCGCCCCCGTCATGGAGCGCAGCGCGTCCACCGGGATGCGGCGCACACCAGGCCGGCGCGCCAGCTGGTCGTCGAGTAACGCGAGCGCCATGGCCGTAGTGATGCCGGGCGCGTGTTCGAAGGGCGTGCAGATCGTGTCGAAATCCAGCGGCGCGATGACATCGCGGTAGCGGCGCACTTCGTTGGGCGACAATGGGATATCCTTGTGGAAGGCCTTGTGGCTGGACACCGCGAGGCTGTTGCCCGCGGCATCCTGATCGACCTTGAACGCATCACCGCAGAACAGGATGCGGCGCGCCGCATCATGCAGCGCCGCCTGCCCCTCATAATGGCCGCCCAGATGGTGCAGGACCTGTCCGGTTGGCAGCGTCATGGTCTCGTCATAGGGCCAGGTGACGCGGAACGCCTTGGTCATCCGCAGGTCATCCTTCTGGATGGCCAGGACCTCCGGCTCGAACGCGTCCTGCAACTGCCACAGTGCGCCATAGCCGTGGCAATGCGAGGCGGCGAGGAAGCGGATGCCGCCGAGGCGGCGGATTTCGTCGATCATCGGCGGCGTGTAGTAAGGCGCTGCCTCGAAGGCGATATTGCCTTCGGGGTGCAGCAGCAGCCATCCGGTGCCGTTGAGGCCGAAGCCGGGGCTGGTCGTGAAGGCGACCATGTTGCGCGGCAGCGCCCGCCAGGACCCGGTCAGCCTGGCCGCGACGTCCGCCTGGGTGAGGAAATGCCAGCCATCGGCCGGCAGGTCATTTCGCGTATCCTCGCAAACCGGGCAGGCGCTGGGCTTGAAATGCCGTTGCCAAAACCCGCAATGCGCGCACGCCCATGGTACTAGCGCCATGCCACATCCGCCCGCCGCGGTACGCGTAAGCTTCGCAACATGGGTATGCTTCTCCTGAAACCCTTCTCGAGACACTTGGGCCGAGTGAACGACACACACGCGAGCAGGTGGAAAAACGGCCGCAAGAGCTGCATTTTTTCCCCAATACTCGGTTGCGGAAGCCGATCGCGCATTATGCGCCCGGGTCGCCACCCGGCGCCTGCTTAGGTGGCGCTGTCGCCACCACATGGAAGGGGCTTTCTTCGGCTAGCCTGATGGGCGCGGCAGGGGTTTCCGTCGGCTGCCACGCGCTATCGGTGAGGCGTTGCCCGCGCATCGCGACGCTGGCCGAGCCGGCACCTGCGATCGGTGTGCAAGGGATCGCGAGCATCCAAGCGCGAGCTGCGGAGGCAAGAGGCGCCCCCCAGGGCAGAACCCGGGACGCACCGGGGCGTGAGCGTTGCGGCCGATAGCGACCACGACGGACATCGTCGCCCATTGCTGCCATCACTGGAACACGCTGACTGACCAACCCTGGCGCATCATGTCCCCCGGACTGCGCGATCGGGCGCATGGGTCGTGATCAGCAGGCGTTGGTATCAGCTGAGGCGCTGGCGGCGGTGGATGGTCGATGAGCAGCAGCATGACGGCGCAGCTTGTGACCGACGCGCTGGTCATGGCGGTCTGGCGGCGCGGCAAACCCCAGGCGGTGCGCCATCGCTCCGAGCATGGGAGCCAGTATTACAGTGAGCAGTTCCAGCGGCTTATGGCTGAATTGGGTTTAACCTGTTCGATGAACCGGTCGGGCGACGTGTAAGACAATGCGGCGATGGTGAGCCTCTTCTCATCGCTGAAATCGAGCGGTTACATGGCCGCATCTACCGCTCCCGCGACCAGACGCGCGCGTCTCTGTTCGACTACATCGAGCGCTTTTACAACCCAAGGCGGCGCCACTCGACCACCGGCTATCTCAGCCCTATGGATTCCGAGGCGTTGGCCGAGGCAAACTAAATTCGGTGTCCATCGAACCGGCAGCAGGCCAAGGCGATCCACGTCGAGCAAGGCAGCGAATTCATGTCACGCGAGCTGGACCTCTGGCCATACCAACGCGGTGTGACGCACGACCTTTCGCGTCCGGTGAAGCGGACGCAGCCAATGCGCGCGAATCCGGCAGGCGCATGACAGCCCCGCAAATTTGACGTGTCCGATTTTTTATTTCATACTTGACATGTTAGGAAATGCATCTGGTTTTGAGGCAGCCGCGCTGCTCGATTTCATCGAATCGCTTCATCATTTCGGCTGCAGCGCGCTCACGGGCATGTGAGGGCTTTTACTCCGTATACGGATTCGGTAGCGCCACCTGGCCGCAACAGGACAGGTGAGAGCCAGTGCCCCTTCCATTTCTCTATCAACTGCAGAATGCGAGCTACACCAGCCTATACAATCTTTCCTTCAATTCTGCTGTCATCGACATGGACGATGCCGGACTAAGCGCTTCCCAGGTGCAAAGCCTGGAGAGCCAGGGAAAATTGCTGATGACCTACATCAGCATCGGTGAAGCCGAAAATTACCGTGATTACTGGATCAATGGGAATTGGTCAGCCCAGACCCCGTCCTTTGTGCTTGGGGAAAATCCAAACTGGGCTGGAAATTATTCAGTTAAATTCTGGGATCCAGAGTGGCAGTCAATCATGTTTGCCCGCGTGGGTCAGGCGGTGGCCCTGGACTATAGCGGCATGTACCTCGACCTTGTCGATGTCTTTCATAATCCGGAGGTCGCCGCGGCCTACCCGGGCGCTGATGTGCGACAAGCAATGATCGATTTTGTTGTTGCTTTGTCGGAACACGCCAAGTCGCTCGACCCCAATTTCAAGGTCGTGCCGCAAAACGCCGTGGACCTGCTGTCGCTGACTGAAGCCAATCCTGACGTGCCTAACACGCGCTACCTAAACGCCATCGATGGCATTGGTGTCGAGGACCAATGGTATGACGGAAACTCGGTCGCCTCCTACACGAGCTATGACCTTCAATACATAAAGAACGCAGTTGCAGCGGGCAAGTTCGTACTCGCGACATCTTACCCGACGGATGACGCCATGCAGGCGGATTTCGTCACCAAAGCGATCAATGCCGGCTTCGTGCCCTTTGTCGCCGATCGCAATCTCACCGGCGTGATCGACACAACCAACCTCACGATCGAAGCGCGAATGGTCGGACAACCGATCATCACGCCCTGGGGCCAGGCAACGGTGTCGCCGCCCCCCAATACGGCGCCAGTCGCCGTGGCGGATTCCTACGCCGTGACGCAGGGGCTCGCGCTGACGGTTGGCGCAGCGCAGGGCGTGCTTGCGAATGACCGTGATGCGGAGGGCAATTCGCTGACCGCGCTCGTGGTTGCGGCGCCGATACATGGCAGCCTGGTACTCAATGCAAACGGGTCCTTCACCTATACACCAGCAGCAGGTTATGCCGGCACGGACGCATTCACCTACAGGGCAAGTGACGCCCTCGCGAGTTCAGCCGCCGTGAGTGTCGCGCTGATGGTGGCGGCACCTATCGCACCGACCATCACCTCGAATGGCGGCGGGGCTGTGGCGTTAGTGACGGTTGACGAGAATACGCTGGCGGTCGCCACGGTCACCGCGAACGAC
>JBKJNV010000157.1:0-3079 GCA_046593435.1 Roseomonas sp. | reverse complement strand
GGCAGGGCTGCGGCCTCAGGCGGCCGCGGTGCGGCGCGCGCCCAGCAGACGGGCGGGGTCCAGTGCCAGCGCGCCGGCGCCGAGCCCGGCCTGGACCTGCATCAGCAGCGTCCACAGGGCCGGGAATTCATACCCGCCGCGCGGGGCGCTGAAGAGCCAGCCATTGGGCAAATGCAGCAGCGTGGCGCCGATCATGATCGGGATGAACAGCAGTGAAACCGCGCGCGTCCAGACGCCGAGGATCAACGCGATGCCGCCCGCCACCTCGGCGAAGGCAACCACCGCGCCGAGGATCGGCGGATAGCCGATCTGGCCGAAGAACCCCATGGTGCCAGCGAGCCCAAAGGTCCCGAGCTTGAGCAGCCCGCCATGCAGGACGAACAGCACACCCAGGCTCACGCGCAGCAGCAGCGCGGCATAGGGGGTGGTCTGGGTGGGTGAGGGAACCATCGGGGAGAACTCCTGTGCAGATTTCTGTGCGGCGCAACCTGCGCGCCGGCGGGGGGCGCTTCCAACGCCAAGACAAAACGATCATCATCACGCCCGCGAATGACCGATCCGGAAAAGCTCGACCTCAACCTGCTGCGTGTCTTCGACGCCGTCGCGCGCGAACGCCACGTGACCCGCGCGGCGCAGCGGCTGAACCTGTCGCAATCGGCGGTCTCCAACGCACTGGCGCGGCTGCGCGCCGCACTCGGCGATGAGCTATTCCTCCGCCGTCCCGGTGGCGTGGAGCCAACGGCACTCGCGCTCTCGCTGATCGTGCCGGTGGGCGAGATGCTGGCGCGCCTGCGCGAGACCTTGGCGTCCCACGCGCCCTTCGACCCCGCGGCCAGTGACCGCGTCTTCACGGTCGCGTTTTCGGAATATGCCGAGGTGACGCTCGCGCCGCCGCTGCTCGCGCGCATGGCGCAGCTTGCACCTGGCTGCAGGCTGGCCATCCGCCACGCGGACCGCACCAACGCCGCGGCCCTGCTCGAAAGCGGCGCGGCGCTGCTCGCCGTGGCGGTGCTGGGGGAACCCTCGGCCATCCATACCCGCGTCATGCTGATGCCGGAGGCCTTCCGCACGCTCATGCGCCAGGACCATCCGCTGGCCAGCGGTGAGATGACGCTGGAACGCTTCACCGCCTATCCGCATCTGCTGCATTCGCCCAATGGCTCGTCCTCCGGCGCGCTCGACGGGCCGTTGCGCGAGGCCGGGTTTCCGCGCCGGCTGGGTGCGGTGGTCGCGCATCTCGGCGCGGTGCCGGCGATCCTGCAGAATACCGAGATGGTGATGACGCTTTCGGCGCGGCTGGCGCGCGGGATGGCGGCCTCGCACCAACTGGTCACGCGCGACTGCCCCATCGCCATCGAGCACACGCGCCTGTCGCTGGTCTTCCATCGCCGCTTCGAAGCCGATGCGGGGCATACCTGGCTGCGCCGGCTGCTGATGCATGTGGCCAAGGCCGCCTGAGGATCAGTCCGGCTTCGTCACGGGGACAGGCGCGGCGCGGCGCGCCGAGAACAGCAAGGCGAGGCCCGCGAGCGTCACCGCACCCCCGGCGAGGTCCGAGACCAGCAACCGCTCATCCAGCAGCGCCCAGCCGAGCAGCGCGGCGATCGGCGGGGCAAGCAGTTGAAGGGCGGACGCTGTCGCTGGCGGAAGGCGCCGGAGCATCAAAAAATACAGCGCATAGCCGGCGAGGCCCACCACAAGGATGGTCCAGGCGAGGCCAAGGGCAACGGACAAGGTCAGCGTATTGGGCAGCGGGACACCCAGGATGAGCGCCAGCAGCGACAGCATCGCCCCTGCCCCGAGCGTCTGGCCCAGATTGGCGGTCCAGGCATCCACCCGGCCGCGGGCGGGCGCAAAGCACAGCACGCCTATGGCCTGCGACAGGGCACCCGCGAGGGCCAGCATGATGCCGCCAAGCTCAACGGCGGCGAGTCCCTCGCCGGCGCGGCTGATGCCCAGCAGCGCGACGCCTGCCCAGCCGAGGCCGAGCCCAACCCAGGCGCGGGTGCCGAGGCGTTGGCGAAAGAACACGCGTTCGCCCAGAGCGACGAAGAGCGGAGCGATCGCGGAAATCAACGCGACCAGGCCCGAGGGCGTGGTCTCCAACGCAAGCCAGGCGCAGGCGAGATAGCCCCCCGTTCCGAACACGCCCATCAGGGCGAGTCGCAGCGTGTCGGCACGCGAGGGGACCCTCAGCCGACCGATTGCCAGCACAACGAGGGCTACCAGCGGTGCGGCGATGATGAAGCGCAGCGCCAGCGCGCCGAGCGGCGACCATTCCAGCACGATGAAACGCGCCGAGGTGAAGGCCGATGCCCAGATCAGCACAAACAGCAGGCCAGCGGCCATGGCTTCAGTGCGGGGCGGCGCCCGCACCCTTTCGATGCTGTCAGGCCCGGCGCGCGAGCGCCGCGTCGAGGGTGTTTTCGAGCAGGCACGCGATGGTCATGGGCCCCACGCCGCCAGGCACGGGCGTGATGCAGCCTGCAACCAACGCAGCCTCGGCGAAGGCGACGTCGCCGACCAGCCGGCCATCGGCCAGGCGGTTGATGCCGACATCGATCACTGCCGCCCCGGGCGCGATCCAATCGCCGCGCACCATCTCGGGCCGGCCCACGGCAGCGACCAGGATATCCGCGCGGCGGCATTCGGCGGCGAGATCACGGGTGCGCGAATGCGCGATGGTGACGGTGCAGTCGGCCGCCAGCAGCAGCTGCGCCATCGGCTTGCCCACGATGGTGCTGCGGCCGAGCACCACCGCGCGCGCGCCGGACAGGTTCACACCCGCCGCACGCAGCAGGTGTATCACGCCCTTGGGCGTGCAGGGCACCAGGCCCGGTTGGCCATTGGCTAGGCGCCCGGCATTGATCGGGTGAAAGCCATCGGCGTCCTTGGCCGGGTCGATCGCGGCGATCACCGCCAGCGCGTCGATATGCGCCGGCAGGGGAAGCTGCACCAGGATGCCATCCACCGCCGGATCCGCGTTCAACGCCGCAACGTGGGAGAGAAGGACGGCCTGGCTGGTCTCGGCCGGCAGATGGATGGTGGCGCTGTCGAAGCCGGCGGCGGCCGCCGCGCG
>JBKJNV010000151.1:0-10420 GCA_046593435.1 Roseomonas sp. | reverse complement strand
GCGGGTTCGCTGGTGATGATGCCCGCGCGCCAGCCGGCGAAGCGCCGTGTCAGCACCTGGCCCAGCGCCCGGTACAGCGGCAGCACATCCGCCCCCGCGCCGAGCCTGTTGCCGAAGGGCGGATTGAGGATCACCAGCCCAGGCGTCGGCCCCGGCGGTTCCGCATCCGAGATGGCGCAGTGGCGGAACTGCGCGATCTCCGCCACGCCCGCGCGCTCCGCATTGGCGCGGCTCATCGTGATCGCGCCGGCATCGCGGTCGCTTCCCTGGCAGGGTGGCGTGGGCGGTGCCTCCCGGCGGACAGCGCGCATCCGCTCCCAGGCCTCCGCGTCGAAGGTCGCCAGCTGCTCGAAGGCGAAGGCGCGGGCGCGGCCGGGGTTGAGGCGGGCCGCGATCTCGGCGGCCTCGATGACGAAGGTGCCGGACCCGCACATCGGGTCCACCAAGGGCTCCGTCCCGGCATAGCCGCATTGGCGCAGGAAGAGCGTGGCCATGGTCTCGCGCATGGGTGCTGCGTTGACCGCCTGCTTGTAGCCGCGCTTGTGCAGCGGCTCGCCGGAGGTATCGATGCTGATGGTGCACAGGTCATTCTCGATCCGCACCCGCACCAGCACGCCCTCCGTCTCCGATTGCGGCGCAGCCAGCGTCTCGCGGATGGCGGTCTCGACGCGCTGGGCGGCGGCGCCGGAATGATAGATGCGTGACCCGGCGCAGGACGCCTCGACGCGGAATGGCACGTCCGGGCGCAACACGCTGGCCCAGGGTACGCGCCGGGCGCGGGCGTCGAGCTGCGCGAGGTGCGTGACGTGGAAGGAATCGATCCTTGCCAGCACGCGCCCCGCACCGCGCAGCCACAGGTTTGCTCGCCAAACATCCGGCCAAAAGCCGCGCGTCAGCACGCCGCCAGGGACGGGCTTGGGGTGCTTGAAGCCCCGGCCACGCACTTCCTCGCACAGGATGGGCTCAAGTCCGGGCGCGGTCGTGAGGAAGATATCGAATGGGTCGGTCATGCCGTCTTCAGGCGCGGAATGTGCGGCGCAAGATCAATGATACCACAGGAATGGCCGCGGGGATGCGCGTGGCACACGATCTGCTTATACCGACCCGTTCTTTGTCGGGCGCCGCGGCGGCGCGTGGCCGGGAAAACCCGCCTGATCCTGCAACCAATGCCGCCGGCCTTTGCTTATTCGGCGGGATGCCGGTCCCGCCCGATTTGCCATCGCCACCCTGAAGGACATCCCTCCATGCGCATCGCCGCCGGCTGCCAGATCACCTATGACTGCCCCCAGCCCACACCCATGCTGCTGATGGTGAACCCGCACCCCTCGCGGGAGCCGGACCTGATCGGCCCGGCGCAGGAAAGCTTCCACCCCTCGGTGCCGGCGCGGCACTACCTGGACAGTTTCGGCAATCGCTGTACGCGCATCGTGGCGCCACGCGGCCGCTTCACCATCGCCACCCGCATTGAGGTGCAGGACCCCGGCACGCCGGACGTGATCATCCCCGCCGCCTGGCAGCGCCCGGTCGAAGGGCTGCCGGACGAGTTCCTGGTCTACCTGCTCGGCAGCCGCTACTGCGACACGGACAAGCTGTCGGAGGCCGCCTGGTCGCTGTTCGGCCACGGCGTGCGCGGCTGGCCGATGGTGCAGGCGATCTGCGACTACGTGCACAACCACATCGCTTTCGGCTACGAGCATGCACGCGCGACGCGCACCGCATCCGAAGCCTTCGAGGAACGGCGCGGCGTCTGCCGCGACTATGCGCACCTGGCCATCACGCTGTGCCGCTGCCTGAACATCCCCGCGCGCTACTGCACCGGATACCTGGGCGACATGGGCACCGCCCCACCCTATGGCACGATGGATTTCGCCGCCTGGTTCGAGGTCTACCTCGACGACCGCTGGCACACATTTGACGCACGCAACAACACGCCCCGCATCGGGCGCATCCTGATGGCGCGCGGGCGCGACGCGACGGATGTCGCCATCGTGACCACCTTCGGCCCCTGCGTGCTCTCGGGCTTTTCCGTGTTCACCGACGAGGTCCCCGGCTGACGCCGATGGATCCCGTGGCCGCGACCGTCGAGAACGCGCAAGGCGCTTCGGCCATCGTGCTGGTCTGCGAGCATGCGTCCAACCACATCCCCGCGCGCTATGCGGCGCTGGGGCTTCCGGCCGCCGAACTGCAACGCCACATCGCCTGGGACATCGGCACGGCAGCGCTTTCGCGGCGACTTTCGGCGCTGCTCGACGCGCCGCTGATCCTGTCCGGGGCATCGCGGCTGCTGATCGACTGCAACCGCCCGCCGGGCGTGCCAAGTTCCATCCCGCTGGTGAGCGAAGCGACCATCATCCCCGGCAACCAGGGCCTGACCGCGGGCGAGGCGGCCGCCCGGCGCGTGGCCTTCTTCGATCCCTTCCAGGACGCGGTCACCAAGCTGCTCGACGCGCGCCGGGACGCGGGCACGCCGACCGCCATCCTGGGCATCCACAGCTTCACACCGGTCTTCATGGGCGTCCCGCGCCCGTGGCAGGCAGGCGTGCTGTACCTGGGTGCTGCGGCCTTCGGCGCCCGCCTGCGCGACGCGCTGCGCGAGGATGCCGCCCTCACCATTGGCGACAACGAGCCCTACCAGGTCAACCTGGAGGAGGACTACACCGTGCCCGTCCATGGCGACGCGCGCGGCATCCCTGCCGCGCTGATCGAGGTGCGGCAGGATTTGTTGGGCAGCGATTCCGGCATCGAAGCCTGGGCGCAACGCCTGGCGGCTATCCTTGCGCATCATGTGTGACCTCAAGCACCGGTCGCCGCCGTCACGCCGGAGGCGTGACTTCGGCACGACGGCGGCTGGGCTCGCCGGACTTCCGGCGTCCGCCCATTCGGCTCGCGGTGCGCACAAGCGGCGCGCCCCGAGAGTGCGACCTCAAGCGCTGGTCGCGGGCGCGACCTTGTCCTGGGTCTTCGTGTCGAAGTCGCTCGCTTCGTGGCGTTCCCACAACTGGCCCGCGGGGTCGCCCTGCAGGCGGTTCACCATGCGGCCGCGCAGCACGGCGGGGCGGGCATGGATCGCATCCGCCCAGCGGAGCACGTTGGTGTAGCTGGTGACGTCGAGGAATTCGCCGGCGCCGTAGCTCCAGCCCTTCACCAGCCCGCCATACCAGGGCCAGACGGCCATGTCGGCGATGGTGTAGTCCGCGCCGCCCAGGAATTCACGCTCGGCGAGGCGGCGGTCCAGCACGTCCAGCTGGCGTTTCACCTCCATGGCGAAGCGGTCGATCGGGTATTCCATCTTGGTGGGCGCATAGGCGTAGAAATGCCCAAAACCGCCGCCGAGATAGGGCGCGCTGCCCATCTGCCAGAACAGCCACGACAGGCATTCCGCGCGCTTGGCCGGCTCGGTCGGCAGGAAGGCACCGAATTTTTCCGCGAGGTACATCAGGATCGCGCCCGATTCGAAAACGCGGATCGGCGTCGCCCCGGAACGGTCCATCAGCGCCGGGATCTTCGAATTCGGATTCACTTCGACGAAGCCGGAGCCGAATTGTTCGCCATCATGGATGCGGATCAGCCAGGCATCGTATTCGGCGCCTGTATGGCCCGCCGCCAGAAGCTCCTCCAGCAGGACCGTCACCTTCACGCCATTGGGTGTGCCGAGCGAATAGAGCTGCAACGGTTGGCGGCCCACCGGCAGCTCCTTCTCATGCGTCGGGCCCGAGATCGGCCGGTTGATGCTGGCGAAACGCCCGCCGCTGGGCTTGTTCCATTCCCAGACCTTGGGCGGGGTGTATTCGGTGCTGCTGCTCAAGGGCGTGGCTCCTGATCGGGTGCGGTTCTTCGCCAGCATGTGGCGCTCAGGGGGCCGATGTCCACGCCTCGCCCCCGGTGGTGCCGGGCGCGAACAGCGCCTCCACGCTCAACGCACGCGGCGAGAGATGCTGCGCGAGCGACCACCGGCACACCGCCTCCAGCGCGGTGCGATTGGCCGCGACGCCGTGGCTCCAGAGATCCGGCCCCAGCACCGCGCGCGTTTCCGCCCAGGCCTCCGCGAGCCAGGGCAGCATCGTGGGCGCGAAGGAGGCGGCGACGTTGTGCTCCATCTCCGCCAGCGCGATGCCGCGCGCCGCGTGGAAGCCGTCCAGCAGCCGCCGCGCCAGGTCCGGGTCGCGCGCCAGCACGTCACGACGGATGCCGATCACGTGCATGATCGGGTGCATCCCGGTGCGCTGAGCCCAGGCGATCTCGGCGGCCTTGGCGTCGGGGAACAGGCGCAGGATGCGCGGATCGCCCGCCGTGAATGCGGCGGGTGGGCTGGGCGAGACGATGGCGTCGATCTCACCGGCAAGAAGGGCGGCGTTGAGCGTCGCACCCGGGGGCAAAGGCGCCACATCCATGTGCGGCGGCAGCACCAGCGGCAGGCGTTCCTTGCGCCCCGCGGCGTTGGTGCCGGCGGTGCGCCAGGCGATGGCATCGGTGTTCACGCCATGATCATCGGCGAGGATGCCGCGCACCCACAGCCCCAGCGTCATCTGGTATTCCGGGATGCCGACGCGGCGGCCTTCCAGCCCGCGCGGGCCATCGATGCCGGCGTCACGGCGCAGGTAGATGGCATTGTGCCGGAAGGCGCGCGAGACGAAGGCCGGGATCGCGACATAGGGGCTCTCATCGCGCCCCAGCTGCATGAGGTAGGAGCTGAGCGACAGCTCGCTCACGTCGAACTCGGCAAGGGTGTGGGCGCGCGGAAAACTCTCCTCCGAGGGCAGCGGAATGGGCAGCAGCTCCGCACCTTCCACGCGCACACGGCCGTCGATCAGGGGGCGCACGCGGTCATAGGGGAAGCAGGCGAAGGTGAGCCGCGCCATGTCAGTCGCCCCGGATGCCGGCGCGGCCGATCAGGATGCGGAAGCGCTCCATCTCCTCGCGGATCAGCGTGCCGAAGGCAGCCGGCGTGCGCGGCGCGGGATCCGCACCTTCAAGTGTCAGCCGTTCGCGCAGCTCGGCATCGCCCAGGATGCCGTTCACCGCCGCGTTGATCCGCGCGATGATCGCAGGCGGTGTGGCGACAGGCGCCACCAGCCCGTGCCACTGCACCAGCGCGAAGCCCGGCAGCGCATCCGAGGCGGCGGGGATTCCGGGCAGGATCAGCGAAGGCTCGGCGGAGGAAACGCTCAAGGCGTTCAGCCGGCCTTCCCGCACATGCGGCAGCACCACCGGCGCGCCCGCGAAACTCGCCGAGACGCGGCCGGCCAACAGGTCCGCCAGCATCTGGCCATTGCCGCGATAGGGCACGTGCACCAGCTCGATCCCGGCCTGCTCGGCGAAGGCCGCCATGGTGATGTGGGAGGCCGCGCCATTGCCCGCCGTGCCATAGGTGATGGTGCCCGGCGCGCGCTTGGCCAGCGCGATGAACTCGGCCGTGCTGCGCGCCCCCAATGAGGGGTGGACGGTCAGCACCGAGGGCAGCGTGGCCACAAGTGCGACGGGGGCAAAGTCCCGAACCGGGTCATAGGTGATCTGCGGATAGATCCAGGGATTCACCGCCAGCGTGCCGATATGCCCCCACATCAGCGTGTGGCCATCGGGGGCAGCGCGGGCCACCACCGTCGCCCCCACGATTCCGCCCGCGCCGCCGCGATTCTCGACCACCACCGGATGCCCGCCGAGTGCCGCCTGCAGCTTCTGCGCGATCGGTCGCGCGAGCAGGTCGTTCGACCCGCCCGGCGGGAAGGGCACCAGGATCGTGACGGGTCGCTGCGGCCAGGCGCCCTGGGCATGCGCGCCGCGCAAGACGATGGGGGCGGCGAGGATGCCGGTGACAAGGCTGCGGCGCGGCATCATGAGCAAAACTCTCCTGCGTGGATGGTGGATGACAAGCCTAGCGCTGGCCGAGCAGCTTCCACACGCCATCGGACGCCATCACCAGCCGATCGCCCACCAGCAACTCCCCGCGGATGAAGGCCACCGAACGCGCGAGGCGTTCCAGGCGCGGCACACATTCGACGAACTCACCCAGGCGCGCCGGCGAGACAAAGCGGTTGTTGAGCTGGATGGTGGAGACCGGCTTGCGCCCTGCTGCCTCCCAGACGGACATCCCGAGGATGTCGTCCATGAAGGTCATCAACATGCCGCCATGCACCACGCCGCCGATGTTGAGATGCCGCTCCTCGGCCACGAAGCCGTAGCGCCAGCCGGACTCCGCCTGCCGCCCATAGAAGGTGCCGACCTGCACGGGAAAGCCGCGCCCCGGGATCGGGGCCCAGCCATGGTCCAGGGGGTTGAAGACGGTATCGGACATGGCAGGGCCTCGCGGAGCGGTGGATGCCGCGCGTGTCGCCATCGCGGCTTGGCCCCGGCATAGGGCAGCGCCGCCGCGCCGCCAACCGGGCGACGCCTTGTGCGCCACCCGATGCGGTGCTTCGGTCCCGCGGCACGCCACGCAAGGAGCCTTCGATGATCGAGAACCGCCAGGTCGAGGCCCAGCCCGGCCTCGTGTTCGACATCTCCGTCGCCGGCCCCGCGGACGGGGCGCTTGTCCTGATGCTGCATGGCTTTGCCGTGTCGCGGCATTTGTACGACGCCCAGCTTCCCGCACTCGGGGCGGCCGGCTACCGCGCCGCGGCGCCGAACCAGCGCGGCTATTCGCCCGGTGCGCGACCGGACCCGGCGCGCTTTGCGCTTTATGACATCGAATTGCTGCTGGAGGATGCGATGGCCTTCGCGGCCGCGCTCGGCCACGCGGAGGGGCGCTTCCACCTGGTCGGGCACGATTGGGGCGGCAGCCTGGCCTGGGAACTCGCGGCCCGTCACCCGGACCGGCTGGCCTCGCTCACCATGCTCTCGCGCCCGCATCCCGGCGCCTTCGCCCGCGCCCTGCGCGACGACCCGGAGCAGCCGACGCGGTCCCAGCACCACAAGGCCTTCCTGCTGCCCGATGCGGTGCCAAAACTGCTGGCCGATGATGCGGCCTGGCTGCGCACCCGCCACGCCGCGAACGGCATCCCCGCTGCGGCGACCGAGAAGCACCTCAGCGTCATCGGCACACCCGACGCGATGGAAGCAGCGCTTGCCTGGTACCGCGCGCGGGGGACGGTACATCGCCCGATCGGTGCCATCACCGTGCCCACCCTGTTCATCTGGGGCGACGCGGACGACACCGTCGGGCGCATGGCCGCCGAGGGTACGGGCGATTTCATCGACGCGCCCTACCGCTTCGAGGTGCTGCCCGGCGTGGGCCACTACGCGCCCGACCAGCAGCCCGAGCGCGTCAATGAATTGCTGCTGGAACACCTGGCGCGGCACCCAGCCTGAACACGCCTCTTGCCCGACGGCGGGCAACCTTCCTGGCGGACCCGCGTTGCCCCGGGGAACCCCAGGAGTGTTTCGCAATGAACAGCATCGTCTACATCGTTGGCGCCGTCGTCATCGTCATCGCCATCCTGAGCTTCCTGGGGCTGCGCTGATCGCCGCGCCGGGCCCTTACCCGGGCTCGGCGGAAAAGCGCCGCTTGAGCAGGCGCAGCGTGAAGCTGGTGCGCGTGTGGCGAATGCCGGGCAACCGGTAGATCTTCTCGCGCAGCAGCCGCTCATACCCGGCCGTACCACCGACCGCGAGCTTCACGACGTAATCATATTCGCCGGTCACGAGCCAGGCCTCCAGCACCTCTGGAATCGCCGCGACCGCTTCTTCGAAGCGGCGGAGGATGGTGTCGTCATGCTTCTCCATCTGGATTTCCAGGAACACCGTATCTGGCAGGCCGAGCGCTGCCTGATCGAGCAGCGCATGGTAGCCCTGGATGACGCCGCTCTGCTCCAGCCGCTTCACCCGCGCCCAGCATGGCGAGGCTGACAGCCCGGCCTTTTCCGCAAGCTCCGCATTGCTTTGCCGCGCATCCTCCGTCAGGGCGCGGAGGATCCTTCTGTCAATGGCGTCCATTGCGGAAGCATGTGCCAAAGCTTCGGCGGTGCACAACGGAATTCAGCATGAATTTCCTGCACCAAAAGTCTACTCTTCTGTTTCAAGCAGGAGACCCCTTTCCATGGGCAGCATCCCCCGCGTCGGCGCCACCCTCGACGAGCGTTTCGAAGCCCGCGGCGCCGCGCCGGTGCTGCTGACTGGCGTCCAGGCGCTGGTCCGCCTACCGCTGCTGCAACGTGAGCTGGATGCGGCTGCCGGGCTCGACACGGCAGGTTTCATCGCCGGCTATCGCGGCTCCCCGCTCGGCACCTACGACAAGGAGCTGGCGAAGCAGAAGGCACGGCTGGACGCGGCGAACATTGTCGTCCGCCCCGCCCTGAACGAGGACCTCGCCGCCACCGCGGTCTGGGGTAGCCAGATGCCGGGTCTGCGGGAACGCGCGAAGCACCAGGGCGTGTTCGGCATCTGGTACGGCAAGGCGCCGGGCGTCGATCGCAGCGGCGACGCGCTGCGCCACGCGAACAGCGCCGGTGTCGCGCCGCTTGGGGGCGTCCTGGCCCTCGCGGGCGACGACCCGACGGCCAAATCCTCCACCATCACCTCCGGCTCCGAACACGTCTTCATCGACCTTGAGATGCCGATGCTCGATCCCGCAGATATCGCCGAAGTGCTGGAATTCGGATTGAAGGGCATCGCGATGAGCCGCTTCGCCGGGTGCTGGGTCGGGCTGAAATGTGTGGCCGACACGATGGACGCGGCGGCTACCGTCATGATCGACCCGGCACGCTACGCGACTGTGGCGCCGCAGGGCCTCGCCGCCTCACCCGATGGGCTGCACATCCGCCTGAACGACCACTGGATCGCGCAGGAAAGGCGGCACCGCCATTTCCGCCTGCCGCACGCCATCGCCTTCGCCCGCGCCAATGGCATCGACCGGATGGTGATCGATAGCCCCGCCGCGCGCTACGGCATCGTCGCGCGCGGAAAAGCCTACGCCACGCTGCGCCAGGCCATGGCCGATGCCGGCATCACCGACGCCATGGCGCGCGAAGCCGGGCTGCGCCTGTGGAAGGTGGGCCTCGCCTGGCCGCTGGACGCCGAGGCCGCGCGCAGCTTCGCGCAAGGGCTGGAGGAGGTGCTGGTCATCGAGGATCGCCGACCCGTGCTGGAGCCGCAGCTCCGCGAAGCCCTCTACGCGCTCGATGCCCGCCCACGCATCGCCGGCAAGACCACGCCGGAGGGCGCACCGCTGCTCTCCGATCTGGGCGAGCTCGATCCCCCGCAGATCCTGCGTGCCTTCGCCGCGCGCCTGCCCGCTGCGCTGCGCACGCCGCTGCTGGCCGAACGCCTCTCCGCGCTCGATGCGCTCGCGGCGCAGGCCGCCGCACCGCTGCACAGCCGCGACCCGTATTTCTGCCCCGGCTGCCCGCACAACACCTCCACCCGCCTGCCCGAGGGCAGCCTTGGCCTGGCGGGCATTGGTTGCCACTTCCTCGCCTCGCGCATGGGTCGCGACACCGAGCTGTTCACTCAGATGGGCGGCGAGGGCGCACCCTGGCTCGGCATGGCGCCGTTTGTCGAGGAGCAGCATGTCTTCGCCAATATGGGCGACGGTACCTATGCGCATTCCGGCAGCCTCGCGATCCGCGCCGCCATCGCCTCGGGCGAGAACATCACCTTCAAGATCCTGGTCAACGGCGCCGTCGCGATGACGGGCGGGCAAGCGACGGAGTCCGACACCTCGGTCCCGCGCATCGCAGCCCAGCTGCGTGCCGAGGGCGTGTCCCGCATCGCCATCGTCTCCGACGATCCGGAGCGGCATCGCGGCCATGCACTCATCCCCGCCGGCGTCACCTTCGACGACCGCGCCGATCTCGATGCCGTCCAGCGCGAGCTGCGCGCGACCCCGGGCGTGACGGCGCTGCTCTACGACCAGGAATGCGCCACCGAGCGCCGCCGCCACCGCAAGCGCGGCACCGCGCCCGCCGCCGGGCGCCGCGTCGTCATCAACCCCCGAATCTGCGAGGATTGTGGCGATTGCTCGCGTGTTTCGAACTGCCTGGCGGTGGAGCCGGTGGAGACCGAGTTCGGCCGCAAGCGCCAGATCGACCAGAGCGCCTGCAACCAGGATTTTTCCTGTCTTGGCGGCTTCTGCCCCAGCTTCGTCACGCTGGAGGGCGCGGAGCCGGCAATGCCGGGCATTCCCGCGGCTGGCGTGACGCTGCCCGAACCCCTGCCACCCACGCTGCGTGATGGGGCGTGGAACATCCTGCTCGCCGGCGTCGGCGGCCAGGGTGTCACGGCGCTGTCCGCCATCCTCGCCGAAGCCGCGCATCTGGAGGGGCGGCCCGTACGCTCCATCGACCAGCTCGGCCTCGCGCAGAAGGGCGGTGGCGTCTATGCGCAGATCCGGCTGGGCGAGGCAGGTGCGGCGCCGGACAGCCTGCGCGGCCCGCGCATCGGCCAGGGCCAGGCCGACCTGCTGATCGCTGCGGACATGGTGGTGGCG
>JBKJNV010000091.1:0-2635 GCA_046593435.1 Roseomonas sp. | reverse complement strand
ACTTGCCCTCGCCCTTCATCACCGCCGTGAAGGCGCCAGGTTCATGTATGTTGAACACAATGATGGGCAGGTGGTTTTCACGCGCGAGGCTGATTGCCGCCGCATCCATCACGGCGAGGTCGCGCGACAGCATGTCGAGGTAGGTCAGCGTCACATAGCGTTCCGCATCGGGGTTCTTGCGCGGGTCGGCGGCATAGACGCCATCGACCTGGGTGCCCTTGAGCAGCGCATCGCAGCCCATCTCGACGGCGCGGAGTGCCGCGGCCGTGTCGGTGGTGAAGAAGGGGTTGCCCGTACCGGCGGCGAAGATCACCACCCGGCCCTTCTCCATGTGCCGCTCGGCCCGGCGCCGGATGAACGGCTCACAGACCGAAGACATCGGGATCGCACTTTGCACGCGGGTGGGAATGCCCTGCTTCTCCAGGGCGGATTGCATGGCCAGCGCATTCATCACGGTCGCCAGCATGCCCATGGAATCGGCCTGCGCCCGGTCCATCCCCGAAGCCGCACCCGCGATGCCGCGAAAGATATTGCCGCCGCCGATCACCATGCAGACCTGAACGCCGAGCGCGATCACGCCCTTCACATCCTCGGCAATGCGGCGGCAGGTGGCGTTGTCGAGACCGTAGTCGCGCCCGCCCATCAGCGCCTCGCCCGAGACTTTCAGCAGCACGCGCTTATAGGACGGCGATTCGCTCATGTCGGGACCATTACAAAGGGTTGTGGCGCCGCACCATAGGGGAGCGGCGCCAATGCCGGCAATGTGACGCGGACGGCGTCAGGCGGTGCCGGCGGCCGCAGCCACTTCGGCCGCGAAATCCGTGGCCTGCTTCTCGATGCCCTCACCCAGCGTGAAGCGCGCGAACCCACGCAGTTCCAGGCCGGCCTTGTGGACCACCTGCTTCACGCGGCTCTCGCCATCATGCACCCAGACCTGCTCAAGAAGGACAACCTCCTCGTAGTACTTCTGGATGCGGCCGATGACCATTTTCTCGATGATCGCCTCGGGCTTGCCCGAAGCGCGCGCCTGCTCGGACAGCACGGCCTTCTCGCGCGCAAGTGCCGAGGGATCGACCATCGAGACATCGAGCGCATCGGGCCGCGTCGCTGCCACATGCATGCCGATCTGACGGCCGAGCTTCTCCATCACGTCGGGCTCGGACGCACCTTCGAGCGCGACGAGCACGCCGATCTTCCCCATCCCCGGCTTGACCGCCGAGTGCATGTAGGTGGCCACCGCGCCGGAGGTCACCCGGAGGACCTTGGCACGGCGGATGGTCATGTTCTCGCCGATGGTGGCGATCAGGCGGGTGAGTTCTTCCTGCACCGAGTGCCGCGTGCCCGGATAGGGCGCGGCCTTCAGCTTCTCCACGTCGTCGCCGACCGAGAGGGCGAGACCCGCCACCTCGGAAACGAAGGTCTGGAACTGCTCATTGCGGGCGACGAAGTCGGTCTCGGCATTGACCTCGACCATGGCACCCGTGAGCGGGCCCGTGGCCACGCCGATCAGACCCTCGGCCGCGATCCGGCCGGACTTCTTGGCGGCCGCCGAGAGGCCCTTCTTGCGCAGCCAATCCACGGCAGCGTCCATGTCACCGCCGGATTCCACCAGCGCCTTCTTGCAGTCCATCATGCCCGCACCGGTCTTCTCGCGCAGGTCGCGCACCAGGGCCGCCGTGATTTCTGCCATCGGAGTTCTCCGTTTGCTGCTCGGCGCATTGCGCCAGGTCTCAAAGTTACGCCGCGGCCCGGACGGTCATCCGGGCCGCGGCGTTCAATCCAGCCCGCCCGGGTCGGGGCAGGTGCAGGTGCAGGTCACGGCGCCGCCGGGGCCTCGGCCGCCACTTCGGCAGGGGGGGCCACGGCGGGGACGGCCTCGGTCGGCATCTCCGGCACCGCATCGTCGACCGCGGCCTCGGCCACGGCCACATCCTCGGAGGCGCCGACATCGACGCCGGAGGCCTGAAGCTCAGCCGAGATGCCGTCGAACACCGCACCCGCGATCATGTCGCAATACAGGTTGATCGCGCGGATCGCGTCGTCATTGCCTGGGATCGGGTAGGTCACGCCCTGCGGATCGGCGTTGGAGTCGACCACGGCGACAACGGGGATGCCGAGCTTGTTGGCCTCCTCGATCGCGAGCTTCTCCTTGATGGTGTCGATCACGAAGATGATGTTGGGCAGGCCGCCCATCTCGCGGATGCCGCCCAGCGCGCGGTCCAGCTTCGCCTTGTCGCGCGTCAGCATCAGGATCTCTTTCTTGGTGAGACCCTGGGTGTTGCCGGCGAGTTGCTCGTCCATCTGCTTGAGGCGCTTGATGCTGCCCGTGATGGTCTTCCAGTTGGTGAGCATGCCGCCGAGCCAGCGATGGTTCACGTAGTACTGGCCGCAGCGCGTCGCGGCTTCCGCCACATACTCGGACGCCGCCTTCTTGGTGCCGACAAACAGCACGCGGCCGCCGCCGGCGACGGTGTCGCGCACGGCCTTCAGCGCCTGCTCCATCAGGGGCACGGTCTGCTGCAAATCCAGGATATGGACCTGGTTGCGCACGCCGAAGATGTAGGGCGCCATACGCGGGTTCCACCGGCGCGTATGGTGGCCAAAATGCACGCCGGCTTCGAGAAGCACGCGCAGC
>JBKJNV010000042.1:0-2744 GCA_046593435.1 Roseomonas sp. | reverse complement strand
CAGCTCGCCGGGCTCGGCAATCTCGACGCTGGTCGCGGCACCCAACATCTTTGCAAGGCGGGCGATGGCGGGCGCGAGCGCCGGGCGCAGGCCGGGATCGGCCAGCGCGAAGGTGTCCGCGACCGGCCTGCTGGTGGCCGGTCGCGGTTGGGGCGGGCAGCGCCTGTCCCAGCAGGGCCTCGGCGGTGCGCGCGAAGGTCGCGGCGTCGCGCGCGAACCAGCCCACCGTGTCGAAGCTTTCGGCCTGTCGCAGTACGCCCTCGACCGAGACCGCCCCCAGCGTCGGCCGCATCCCATACAGCCCGCACAGGCTCGCCGGCACGCGCACCGAACCCCCGGAATCAGTGCCCAGCGCGATGTCGCACAGCCCCGCCGCGACGGCCGAGGAGGAGCCCGATGAGGACCCGCCCGGCAGGCATCCCGGTGCGGCCGGGTTCGGCGGCGTGCCGTCATGCGGGTTGTAGCCAAGGATGCCGAGCGAGATCTCGCAGGTAACGGTCTTGCCCACGAGCGCCGCGCCGGCGCCGAGCAGGCTCTCCACCGCCCAGGCATGGCGGGTCGGGGTCGAGTGGCTGCGCGGCCAGTCCGGGTTGCCGCCGCCGGTCGGGTGGCCGGCCACGTCGAACAGATCCTTGGCCGCGAAGCTGAGCCCCGCAAGCGGGCCGCCAGGGGCGCCGGGCAGGGTGATGCGAGGGCCGGGCAGGAAGGCGTCGGCGGGGAATTCCATGCTCAGGCTCCGTGGTTGAGCGGTGAGCCTATGGGGGTCGCGCCCGCCTGTCCAAAGCCGGGTCGTTGCAAAACATGGTTGACAGCGAAGCGATCACCCGTCATTTAACGAACGTTCGTTCGGAGCCACCCATGCTGACCACCAAGGATCGCATCCGCCACGCCGCCGTGCGCCTGTTCGCCGAGCGCGGCATCGACGCCGTCTCCCAGCGCGACATCGCGGCCGCGGCCGCGGTGCAGGTCAGCACTCTCTACGCCCACTGGACTGGCGGGCGCGAGCAGTTGATCGGGGACCTGTTCGTGGCCGGCTATGCCAGCTACGCCGAGCATCTGCGCGCCGCCGCCGCCCCACACACCGCCTTCGCCCCGGCGCTGGACGCCATGGTGCGCGCCATCTGCCGCCTGCATGGGGAAGACAGTTCCATGTTCGCCTTCTTGCTGCTCAGCCAACATCGCGGCCTCGGCCGCGTTGGTGGCGGCGAGGCCGGCAACCCCGTCGATGTGCTGCTCCGGCGCGTGGAACAGGCCATCGCCGCGCAGGAAATCCCCACAGCCGAACCCGCGCTGGTCACCGCCGCCATCGTGGGCGTGCTGGTGCAGGCCGCGACCTTCCGCCTTTACGGCCGCCTGCCCCGGGACCTTCCGGCGATGGCCGATGACCTCTCCAGCCTCTGCGCCCGCCTCGCCGGGCTGCCCAACGCCGCAAGGACCCTGTGATGAGCGAGACCACATCCTCCCCCCCCTCTTCTGCGACGGGCGCGCTACTGCGCACGCGGCGCTTCCTGCCGCTGTTCGTCACGCAGACCTGCGGCGCGCTGAACGACAATCTGGTCAAGAACGCCATCGCCATTCTCGCGCTGATGCGCATGGCGGAAGCCGGGCCGGTTTTCGTCGCCATCCTCGGCGGCGTCTTCATCGCGCCTTATGTGCTGTTCTCCGGCCTCGCCGGCCAGATCGCCGACAGCCGCGACAAGGCGCGGATGATCCGCTGGACCAAGGCCCTGGAGGCGCTGCTGATGATCGGCGCGGCCATCGGCTTCGCCACCGGCAGCTTCCCCGTCCTGGTCGCGGTGCTGTTCGGCCTGGGGGTGCAGTCCACCCTGTTCTCGCCGCTGAAATACGGCATCCTGCCGCAGCATCTGCGCGATGAAGAGCTGATCGCGGGCAATGGCCTGATCGAGGCCGGCACCTTCTCGGGCATCCTTGTCGGCACCATCGCCGGGGGCGCGCTGATCGGGCTCGCTTCCGGGCCGCTGATCGTGGCGGGGCTGGGGATTGCGTTGGCCGCGCTGGGGTTTGTCCTGGCCTTGCAGATCCCCTCGGCGCCGACCGCGTCGCCGGGCCTGCGGGTGGATTGGAACATCTGGCGCAGCACCCGCGCGCTGGTCCTCATCGCGCGCGGAAATCGCCCGGTCTGGCTCTCCATTCTCGGCCTGTCCTGGTTCTGGACGCTGGGGGCGACGGTGCTCTCGGCCCTGCCGGTGATAGCGCAGACCTCCATCCGCGGCGATAATTCGGTGGCGACCCTGCTGCTGACCGTCTTCGCCGTCGGCATTGGCATCGGCTCGGTGCTCTGCGCGAAACTGCTCAAGGGCGAGGTGAGCGCGCGCTACGTCCCCTTTGCCGCCATCGCCATCTCCATCGGCTGCGCCGACCTCGCGCTGACCTGCTTCGCCATCGAAGGCGGCGCGCCGCTCGCGAACTGGACCGCGGTACTCGCCTCCCCGCTCGGTTGGCGGCTGCTCGTGGACCTGCTGCTGCTCGCGGTCGGTGGCGGCCTGTATTCCGTGCCGCTCTACGCCATCATCCAGGACCGATCGGGCGAGGGTGCGACGGCGCGAATGATCGCGGCCAACAACGTGGTCAACGCCGTCGCGATGGTCTTCGCCGCCGTGCTGACCGGCGGGCTGATCGCGGTGGGCGTGTCGTTCGAAGTGATCCTGCTCGCGACCGCGGCGCTCAACCTGGTCGCCGCCTTCATCATCGCGGCGCTGCTGCCGCAGGAGGTGCTGAAGACC
>JBKJNV010000609.1:0-9177 GCA_046593435.1 Roseomonas sp. | reverse complement strand
ATCGCGACGGCGACGACCACCTATGGCGAGCCCTATACGCTGGCGCGGCGCTTCGGCTCGGTGGACCACATCAGCGGCGGCCGCGCCGGGTGGAACCTCGTCACGTCGCAGATCGAGGATGAGGCGGGCAATTTCGGGCATGACCGGCACCCGGACCACGCCGTGCGCTATGAGCGGGCCGAAGAATTCTTCGATGTCGTCACCGGGCTGTGGGACAGCTTCGAGGACGACGCCTTCCCCCGCGACAAGGCGAGCGGGCAATTCCTTGATCCTTCCAAGGGCCATATCCTGAACCATGAGGGCAAGCATTTCCGCGTCCGCGGGCCGCTGAACCTGCCGCGCTGCCCGCAGGGGCGCCCAGTGATCGCGCAGGCGGGTTCCTCCGAGGTTGGCAAGCGGCTTGCCTCGCGCTGCGCCGACATGATCTTCACGGCGCAAAGCGTGCTGTCCGAAGGCGTGGAGTTCTACGCGGATGTGAAGGCGCGCGTCGTCGCGCATGGGCGCGGGGCGGATGACGTGAAGATCATGCCCGGCTTCATGGCCATCACCGGCCCCACCGAAGCCGCCGCGCGCCAGACCTATGAGGAATTGCAGGCGCTGATCGACGACACCACCGCGATGAAACTGCTCGCGCGGCTGTGCGGCGATCTCAACATCTATGACTATCCGATCGACGGGCCGCTCCCGCCTTTGCCGCCCTCGAACGCCGCGAAGGCGCGGCAGGAACACCTGGTGCAGAAGGCGGCGCGCGAGGGCCTCTCGGTGCGGCAGGTCGCGCGCTATCTCGGCACATCGCTCGGCCACCAGATGATCGTGGGGTCGCCGACGCAGGTGGCCGACGTGATGCAGGAATGGTTCGAGAGCGGGGCCTGCGACGGCTTCATGCTGCTGTTCCCCTTCTACACCAAGCCGCTTGAGGATTTCGTCGAACTCGTCATCCCCGAACTGCAGCGGCGTGGGCTGTTCCGCACGGAATATGAGGGGACCACGCTGCGGGAAAACCTTGGCATTCCGGTGCCGCGCAACCGCTTTGCCAGCAAATAAGTGACCCCATCGCACCCCAAATAAGTGACCCCGTCGCACCCCATGAAAGGCCGCCCCATGCTTGCCCGCACCATCGCGCTGTTCCTGGCCCTGGCTGGCACCGCCGCCGCGCAGGATCTGCGCATCGGGATGAAGGCCACGATCGATGGCTCCGACCCGCACCAGAGCTTCAGCCCGAATCGCAATGTGCAGTTGCACGTCTATGAGCCGCTGGTCTTCCAGGACGAATACCAGCGGCCCATCCCCGGCCTCGCGGAATCCTGGCGGCTGATCGATGCCACCACCTGGGAATTCCGCCTGCGCGAGGGTGTGCTGTTCCACAACGGCACGCCGCTGCATGCGACCGACGTGCTGTTTTCCATCCAGCGCGCGCGGGATGCGCGCGGCATCCGCACGTATGCGCAAAATGTTCGCTCCATCGTGGGCATGGAGGCCCCCGATGCGCGCACGGTGATCCTGCGCACGGCGGTGCCCGCGCCGATGCTGCCCTCGCTGCTCGCGAGTGTGGCCGTCGTCTCGGCGGCCGCGGTGGGTGACGCCGCGAATGAGGCGGATTGGAATGGCGGGCGTGCGGCGATCGGCACCGGGCCGTTCCGCTGGGTGCGCTACACGCCCGGCGCGGATGTGGTGATCGAGCGTGCCGAGCGGCATTGGGCGCCGGCCGAGCCCTGGCGGCGCGTGACCTACCGCTTCATCCCCAATGACAGTGCGCGCGTGGCGGCACTGCTCGCCGATGATGTGGACGTGATCGACGCGGTCCCGCCGGCGCTGCAGCCGCGCATTCGCGATGAGGCGCGGACGCGGCTGGTGGCGGCGACCACGAGCTTCAACTACTACATCTTCCTTGACGTCTACCGCGACCAGGCACCGTTCATCACCACCGCCGATGGCCAGCCGCTCGGTCGCAATCCCTTCCGCGACGTGCGGGTGCGCCGCGCCCTGAGCCACGCGATCAACCGCCAGGGCCTTGCCTCGCGCGCGATGGAAGGCGGTGCCGAGCCCTCCGGCCAGATCACGCCGCCAAACTTCATCGGCCATGATCCGGAACTCGGCATCCCCGCCTTCGACCCGCCGCTGTCGCGGCGGCTGCTGGCCGAGGCCGGCTATCCGCAAGGGTTCGGGATGACCCTGCACTGCACCGCCGACCGCTTCGCCGGTGATGCGCGCAGCTGCCAGGCGATCGGGCAGATGCTCACGGCAATCGGGTTGCGGGTCGCTGTCGAGACGCTGCCGACTTCGGTGTTCTTTCGCCGCGCCGGGACCGGCTTCGTCGTGAATGATCCGGAATTCTCGTCCTCCATCTCGATCTTCGCTTCGACCAGCGGGTTGGCGTCGGAGAGCATGAACACCATCCTGCGCACGCCCAACGCGGCGCGCGGGCAGGGCGCCTCCAACCGCGGCCGCAACTCGGACCCGGTGCTCGACAATTTGCTGGAGCGGATCGAGAGCGAGGCGGACGACAATGCCCGCGCCGCGCTGACGCGCCAGGCGACGCGGCGGGTGATGGATGAACTGCCCGTTATCCCGGTGTTCTGGGTGCGCTCGGCCTGGGGCGTGCGCGCGAATATCCAGCTTGCCCCGCGCGGCGACGCCTATACCATGGCGACATCGATCCGGAGAGTGGCGAACCCATGAAGCAGCTCAAGCTCGGCGCGTTTCTCTCGGTGCCGGGCAATCACCTGGCCGGCTGGCGGCACCCCGATGCGGTGTGCGAGACGGATATGGATTTCGACTGGTACATGCGCCTGGCGCAGATGGCCGAGGCCGCGAAATTCGACACCATTTTTTTCCAGGATACGGTGGCGGTCGCGGGTTCCGATGCGCTGAAGGCGGGCGATCTCACGCGGACCCGGCTTTCGCGCATTGTGAAGCTGGAACCCACCGCGACGCTCGCGGCGCTTGCGGTGGGGACGAAGCATATCGGGCTGATCGCGACGGCGACGACGACCTACAACGAGCCGTACAATATCGCCCGCCGCTTCGCGACGATCGACCACATCTCGAAAGGGCGGTCGGGGTGGAACCTCGTCACCTCGCAGACCGAGGATGAGGCGGGGAATTTCGGGCTCGACCAGCATGTGGCGCATGCGGATCGCTATGAGCGCGCGATCGAATTCTACGATGTGGTGACGGGGCTGTGGGACAGCTTCGAGGATGACGCCTTCCCGCGCGACAAGGCATCGGGCGTCTGGTTCGAGCGCGACAAGATGCATTTCCTCGATCATGTGGGGAAGCACTTCAAGGTGCGCGGGCCGCTCAACGTCGCGCGCTGTCCGCAGGGCTGGCCGGTGGTGGCGCAGGCGGGGTCCTCGGAGCCCGGGCGTGAGCTGGCCGCGCGCACGGCCGATGTGGTGTTCACCGCGCAGACCGAGATCGAGGCCGCCCAGGAATTCTTCGCCGATGTGAAGGGCCGCACCGCGCGGTTCGGCCGCACGCCCGAGGACATCAAGATCATGCCCGGCCTCACGCCCGTGATCGGCGCGACGGAGGCCGAGGCGCGCGAGAAGTATGAGGAATTGCAGGCGCTGCTGCCCGATGACGTGGCCCTGTCCGCGCTCGCGCGCTTCACGCGCGGGATCGACATCTTCAGCTACCCGCTGCACGGGCCGATGCCGGATCTGCCGGATGCGAATTCCGCCAAAAGCCGTCAGGCGCTGATCATGACCATGGCGCGCAAGGGCAATCTCAGCCTGATCCAGACCGCGCGCGCGGTGAGTGCCGCGCAGGGGCACCGAGTGCTGGTCGGGACGGTTGATTACATCGCCTCGGAGATGGAGGAATGGCTGAAGAAGGATGCGGCGGACGGGTTCTGCGTGATCTGCAATCACTACCCGAAGCCGTTGCAGGATTTCTGTGACCTGGTGATCCCGGAATTGCAGCGCCGAGGCATCTTCCGCACGGAGTATGAGGGGAAGACGCTGCGGGCCAATCTGGGGCTGAAGGTGCCAGGCAACCGGTTCGCGCGGCGGTAAGAATTTCGGAAAGTAAGAGCGTCTTACTTTTCGCCCGGGCGTAAACCCTTGATCTGGAACGCTGCCGGGTAAGAAAATCAGAAATTCGGAATTTCGGCAGGGCCAGACGCGCGGGCGGCGCAGCGGTGCTCTTGATGGAACAAAGATAGAACAATGCACTGCGGCGCGCAAGCTTTCCGTGCCCCATTTCCGGCTTTCGCGCATCCTGATCTAGGCTCCTGCGCGGGAGGCCACCAATGAACAAGACAATCGCGGCCCTTGCGGCCGCTACATGGATGACCCTCGTGCCCCAAGCGGATGCGCAGGTCACGCGCCTGGACCTCTCCGGCCCGCCGGAGCGCGCCTTCGGTGGGCAGGAATTCGGCACCGTGGGAGCCTATGAGCGGCTGGTGGGGCGCGCGACCATCGCGCTCGACCCGGCCGACCCGCGCAATGCGGTGATCGCGGACATCGCGGCCGCGCCGCGCAATGCGCAGGGCCGAGTGGAGGCCACCGCCGATGTGGTCATCCTGCGCCCGGCCGACGCCGCGCGTGGCAATGGGACGCTGCTGCTGGAGGTCGTCAATCGCGGGCGGATGCTGGCGCTGCCGCTGTTCAACGAAAGCCCCACCGCCGCACAGGGCCAGCAGCCCGGCAATGGGTTCCTGTTCCGGCAGGGTTTCACGATGGTCTGGGTCGGCTGGCAGGGGGATTTCACGCCCGCCGCCGGTGAGCTCTCGATCCGGTTGCCGGTGCTGGAGGGTGTCACGGGGCCGATGCGCGAGGAGGTGGTGTTCGACCATCTGCGCAGCCCCGCACCTTTCCCGATCGCCTTCCCGATCGCGGATCCTGCCTCGGCGCGCATCACCGTTCGCGCCCGGTGGGACGCACCGCGGCAGACGCCGGCGGGGTTGACGCTCAGCATCGCCGATCCGCGCGAGGTGATGGTGACGCGGCCCGCGGGCTTCGACGCGGGCGCGATCTATGAGCTGGTCTATGCGGCGCGCGACCCGCAAGTCTCGGGTATCGGCTTTGCCGCGGTGCGCGACGTGGCGGCCTTCCTGCGCCACGCGCCGGGCGAGGCCAATCCGCTGGCCGGGCGCACGCAGCGGGCGGTGGCCTTCGGCGTGTCCCAATCCGGGCGGTTCCTGCGCGACTTTCTCTACCTGGGCTTCAACGAGGACACCGCGGGGCGGCCTGTCTTCGCGGGGCTGATGCCGCATGTCGCGGGCACGCGGCGGATGTTCATGAATTCCCGCTTTGCGCGGCCGGACAAGGCGCCGCGCAGCCTCCAGGACCCGGCCTGGAGCGCGGACGCCTTCCCCTTCACCTATGCCGACACGCGCAACCCCTTCACCGAGGAACGCGACGGGCTGCTGCGGCGCTGCGCGGCCTCGAACACCTGCCCGCGCGTGATGCAGACGGATACCGAGTTTGAGTGGTGGGGTGCCCGCGCCTCGCTGCTGGTGACCGACCCCGAGGGGCGCGCGATCGACCTGCCGGAGAATGTGCGCGCCTACATGATCGCCGGCACGCCGCACTTCGCGCAGCCGGGGGCCACGGTCGCGGCGAACCCCGCCTGCGCGCTGCCGACCAACCCGAACCATGCCGGCGCGCCGATGCGCGCGCTGCTTGCGCATTTGCAGGCATGGGTGGGCGAGGGTCGCACGCCGCCGGCGAGCATGGTGCCGACGCTGGGTGCGGGGACGTTGGTGGAGGCCGCGCGTGCCCTGCCGGCGCCGGTGCCGGGGCTGCCCTATACGGGCATCCATGTGCCGGCCGCGCATTCGGACCACGCAGTGCTGCCGCCGCGCGAGATCGGGCGCTTCGCGGTCTTGGTGCCGCGGATGGATGGCGATGGGGTGGCGGTGGCCGGCATCCGGATGCCGGTGCTCGACGCGCCGCGGGAGAGCCGGACCGCGTGGAACCCGCGCGCGGAGGGTTTTGGTGCGGGCGTACTGTGCCCGTTGCAGGGCGGGGTGCTGCCCTTGGCGGCGACGCGTGCGGCGCGGGAGGCGGCGGGCGATCCGCGGCTGTCGCTGGAGGAGAGGGGGCCACGCGGGCCGGCGCTGCGGGCGGCGGCGGAGCGGCTGGCGGCGGCGGGCTTCCTGTTGGCGGAGGATGTGGCGCGGGCTGCGGCGGAGTGAAAAAAAGGCCGGGGAAAGGAATTTCCCCGGATCCCATTCTTTTGTTTTTGGCTACTGGGACGGCTCCGCAGCCTTGGTTATGATGCGGTATGGATGTTGAGGCGTTTATCGCGCGGTGGGGGGCGTCGGGTGGGGCGGTACGGGCGAATTTTCAGTCGTTTCTGACCGATTTGTGCGATGTGCTTGGCGTGGCGCCGCCCCCGTAGCCAAAAATAAAAGATGGGGTCCGGGGGATTCTTTCCCCGGCCTTATTCAACGCACCCGGAAATTCTCGAACTGCCAAGGGTCTTCGCTGTCCATCGCCTCGGGGAACAGCTTTCCGCGCCCTTGCAGTGGCGTCCAATCCGAGTACGCGCCGACCACGTCGCCGAGGTAGGGCGCGCAGAGTTCCAGGATGCGGGCGTGGTCCATTGCATCGGCCTCGACCGGGCCGCTTGTGGGGTTCTCGATGGCCCAGATCACGCCGGCGAGGACCGCGGCGGTGACCTGAAGGGAGGTTGCGTTGTTGTGGGGGGCGACGCGGCGGGCTTCCTCGATGGTGAGGCGCGAGCCGTACCAGTAGGCGCCCTTGGCGTGGCCCATGAGCAGGACGCCGAGCTCGTCCATGCCTGAGATGATCTCATCGACCATCAGGCGCTTGTTCTCCTGCATGACCCAGTTCTTCCCCGCCAGTTCGTGGACGGAAAGCACCGCACCGTCGCAGGGGTGGTAGGCGTAATGGCAGGTGGGGCGGTAGGTGGCGGCACCCGCCGCATCCTTCACCGTGTAGTAGTCGGCGATGGAGATGGCTTCGTTGTGGGTGACGAGGAAGCCGTGGAAGGGGCCTTCGAGCGGCGTCCAGGTGCGTACGCGGGTCCCCGCCCCGGGGCGGAGCAGGTAGATGGCGGCGTCGCAGCCAAAACCGTGGCGGCGGCCGTCTTCGGGCAGGGTCTTCTCATGCGTGCCCCAGCCGAGTTCGGCGGGCTGGTTGCCTTCGCCGACGAAGCCATCGATGGACCAGGTGTTGACGAATTCGCCGGGGCGCTTGGGGGTGGTGCCGGTCTGGGTGTCGCGTTCGGCGATGTGGATGACCTTCACACCGAGGGTGTGGGCCAGGGCGGCCCAGCCGGTGCGGTCGGTGGGCGGTGTCGCATCGGTGCCCGTGTCGCGCGCGATGTCGAGCAGGGCCTGCTTCACGAAATGGGAAACCAGGCCGGGGTTGGCGCCATGGGTGAGGACGGCGGTCGGGCCGTCCTTGGGCAGGGCGAGCACGCTTTCGCGCAGCGCGTAGTTCGAGCGTTCGGAGGGCGAGAGGGACGGGTCGGTGTAGAGGCCGCCCCAGGGCTCCACGACGGTGTCGAGGTAGAGCGCGCCCAATTTGCGGCACAGGGTGATGAGCGCGACGGAGGATACATCGACGGAGACGTTGAGCAGGAAGTCACCCTGGCCGAGCAGTGGGGTGAGCAGGCCAGCGTAGTTCTCGCGCGTGGCGGCGGTTTCGATGAAGGTGATGCCGTATTCGGCCGCGACCTCGGCGCCGCGGAGTTCGGCGGTGACGATGGTGATGCGGTCCCGCGGCATGTCGATGTGGCGGAGCAGAAGGGGCAGGACGCCCTGGCCGATGGAGCCGAAGCCCAGGATGACCATGCGGCCGCCGAAGCTCGTGTGGATGCGATCGAGCGGCGTCCGGTCGATGGCGGCTTGGGTGACGGACATGGGCGAGCACTCCTGCGGGCAAGCGGCAGCATAGGGGCGGGGCGGCCGGGCGGCCGTCCCGTTCGTGTGACAATCCGGGCGAGGATCGGGGCCGGTGGCGAGGGATTACACCCTCGCCAGGGCGGATGGCAGGGCCTGATCCGCGCTGGGTTCAGGCGGCGCGGATGCGGCGGGTGGTGAGGCCGGCGGTTTCCAGCAGGGGGCGGTCGCGGACGGCGGCGATGCGCGGGGCCTCGAAGCCGTTGAAGTTCGAGCCCAGGCAGGCGCCATAGGCACCGAGCTGGCCGATTTCGATCCAGTCGCCTTCGGCCATGTCGGCGGGCAGCGGGAAGGGGCCGTGCATGACGTCCGCGCTGTCGCAGGTGGGGCCGAAGAAGGCGAAGTCGCGCACAGGAGCAGAGCTGGCACGAAGGGCGCGGACGGGGAAGCGGAAGGCGGGCACGCCGGCGTCCGACAGCGAGCCGTAGACGCCGTCATTGATGAACAGCATCCCGTCGCGCCGGGCCTGGACCTGAACGACCAGGGATGCGCCGCCGGCGACCAGGGCGCGGCCAGGCTCGGCCCAGAGGCGGGTTCCAGCGGCGAGGCCGGCCTGGGCGTAGCCGCGCGCGATCGCGGCCATGAAGGCCGAGAGTGCGGGCGGGGCGAGGTCGGGGTAGGCGACGGGGAAGCCGCCGCCGACATCGACGATCTCGACGGCCACACCCGAGGCGCGGATGGTCTCGCCAGCGAGGATCATGGCGCGTGTGTAGCTCTCGGGCTCCATGCACTGGGAGCCGACGTGGAAGGAGAGGCCGATGCGCGCGGCGAGCGGGCGGGCGGCGGCGAGCAGGGCGGCCGCGACTTCGGGGGCGGCGCCGAACTTGCCGGAGAGGTCATAGCGTGCGCTGCCCTTGGGCAGGCCCAGGCGCACGAACAGGCCGAGGTCGGCGGCGTTGTTCGTCTCGGCCAGGATTTTTGTCAGTTCCTCGGCGCTGTCGAGGACGAAGTCGCGCACGCCATGCACCGCGTAGGCTTCGCGGATGGCCGAGCGCGCCTTGATGGGGTGCATGAAGTGGATGTGAGCTGCGGGGAAGAGGCCGCGCACGAGGCGGACCTCGCCGAGCGAGGCGCAGTCGAAATGGCGGACGCCGCCTTCCCACAGGGCGCGCAGCACCTGGGGGGCGGGGTTGCACTTCACGGCGTAGAGCGTGTCGCCGGGGAAGGCGCGGCGGAACGCGCGCGCGGTTTCGGCCAGCACGCCAGGCCGCAGGCAGAGGACGGGGTCTTCGGGGCGGGCGGCGGCGATGAGGTCGTCAACGCGGGGCAGGGCGCGGAGCGCGCCGAGCGGAATGAGCGAG